>DAHXOM010000222.1 GCA_027364825.1 bacterium
ATTAATTACAAATTAAAAGGGATAAGGAATAGCATGAATGACATAGAAGAAGTAAAAAGAAAATTAAAGGGTTCGGGGATGAAGTTGACAACGCAGCGTATTGCCATATTGCAGATACTCCAGAATAATAAATCCCATCCCACTGCAATGGATATATACAGGAAGCTGAAGCTGAAACAGCCTACCGTGTCGTTTACAACCGTTTATAATACCCTGGAACTGTTGACGCATATCGGAGAAATAAAGAAGCTGACCCTTGATTTCGAGCGTGCACATTACGATCCCGACATGTCGCAGCATCACCATGCCATTTGCCTGAAATGCGGTGCAATCTTCGATATACAACAATCTTTTGAGCTTCCTATGGATAAGGTGACATCCGATGATTTTCCTCTGATAACAGGTTTTCATATCGATTTCTGGGGTTATTGCGGGAAATGCAAAGACTCGGTAAAAGACTCTTAATTTAGTATTTCATCAAACAGAGTAGCTTGACAATCCGCTTTTGTAATAAGAAACTTATTGCTGAACATGACGATACTGTTTCTTATAATCTATAATATTTTAATTATAACAGGTATTCTTATAATTACACCGCTGCTCCTGCTCGGTAAACCTTCGTATCTGAAGCATATTTCAGAACGTATGGGAAAATTGCCGGGCATGAAGGGCTCACTATGGGTCCATGCAGCTTCCGTGGGCGAGGTCAAGGCCGCAATACCGCTGTTAATCCACATAACATCCGCGGGATATAATGTGCTTTTAACCACCGTAACACCGGCCGGGAGAGAGTATGCCGCAACACTCGGAATAAAAGGCCTCTGTATTTCCTTTGCCCCTGTAGACAATATTATATCAACCCTTTATGCTGTCCACAGGCTGAGACCGAAAACCCTTATCATCATTGAAACAGAACTCTGGCCGAATATGATCGTAGCCGCATCTCTGAAAGGGGTAAACATCGTGAGTGTGAACGCCAGACTTACACAGAAGGCCCTCCAAGGTTACCTGTATATGCGTCCTGTTATGCGATTTTTATTGAAACGTTTTAAACTTATCTGTGTACAAACCGAAGATGATAGGAACAGATTTTTGAAGCTCGGTGCAGAACCCGGAACAATACAAATAACCGGCAATATTAAATATGCAATTTCACCCGAAGCTATGTCACTGTCTGCAAGGGATCTTAAAAAGTTATTTCCCAACCGGCATATTATCATTGCCGGTAGTACACATCAGGGAGAAGAGCAGATTGTTATCAATTGTCTTTTATCATTAAAACAGGTTTTCAACATGCCGCTCCTTATAATCGCACCGAGGCACCTCAGCAGAGCGGGTGAGGTAGAAGACTTGATCAACAAGGCCGGCCTTCATTCTATGAAACGATCATCCATGGACGTGCATATATCCATGGATACTATCGATATCCTGCTTCTCGATACAATAGGCGAGCTAGCGGATATATACAGTATAGGGGACGCAATATTTGTCGGCGGCAGTATGGTCCCGGTAGGCGGACATAACCTGCTTGAAGTTGTCATCCATAAAAAACCGGTCATTTATGGACAATATATTGATACCATCAAAGATTTTGTCTCTTTGCTGAATGACAATGGCGGTATTATGGTTCATGATGAACATGAATTATGCGAGAAAATCAAAGGCTTGCTTGAACATGCGGATAGGGCAGAAGCGCTCGGAAAAAAGGCTTTTGATCTTATTGCTCAAAGAGTCGATATACTGAACAACATCATCAATATAATGAAGAAGGCAGATGTGCTATGATATGTTATTTCACATCAACCCATATAGGGTTTGATGCTGCAAATCCGCCGCCATTTGTGAAGATTTCAACTCTATAAAACCCAGATTTATCAGCAGGATAAGAATAATCTATAGAAGAATTGTTGGACGATGCCAGGATATAACCGTCTTTAAACAGCATGACCTTTTGCAGGTCCGGGGCGTTTTCCGGTGCCTGGTCGTATGGCTGATATGCCGCTCTGATATGCAGGTTTTGTCCTTTTCTTAGATCTATCACAGAGCCCATTGGCTGATCGTTTATGGTAAAGGAAAGCATTGGTCCGTTTGTTACATAAAACATACCCTGTTTAAATCCCTGTTCTATTGCAGACGGAGTAAATGATGTCGCATAAACATAATTTCTGTACCTTCCTACTGCATACGGTGTATGAGCATCTGAATCAGCGATGCCGTAGAGATGCAGACCGCTCCTGTTTAATTCATCCCATTTATCGAATGCCTTAACATTGACCGGGTCCATAGGTATCTTGTTTCCATTCAGGACCTCTATACCGTTATAACCTTTAAAGTTCCAGTCCCTCCATTCCCGCATTTCAAGATAGGGATGATTTACAAAGAACATGCCGCCCTGTGCGTGGACATCGTTTATCCAGTGCTGCGGCGACAGAAACTCGGGTACCCTTTTATGAATAAACTGGGCATTGGCATGTCCCCATAATGGATTAGCTATCTCTTCACCCGGTATACAAAGAAAATCAGGGGTGGACTGTGCCCTGCATGCGTCTGCCTGTGAAAATGTATTGTAATCGGTAAGACTGAGTATATCCAGCCCTTTGGCATGTGCAGCCTCCGTCATATCCCTTACGGGATAATCCTCCGGGTTAAAACTGTATACGGAATGGTTATGCATATCAGCACTATACCAGCCCGGGCCATTGGAAAATACGTGTGTCCATGGGCCTTCAATGTAATTACCGTTTACCATGATGGCCGGGTACAGGTAGAAATCACCGCCGTTGAGAGCCTTAATTTTGAAGGCAAATACCGAAGTACCGCCCGGAGAAAGAGTATCTGATATGGATGTGTACGGCTTGCTCGTTGTTATGTCCTTTGGGGCAAACAGTACCAGTCCTGTAATATGTTCCGGCCGGGATCCCACATTGGTCACAGAGACGTTATACACAGCGTATTTATTGTAATCCGTGATAATGGAATAAGACGATGCGGTAATTTTAAGTCCGCTCTGGACCGCAAGAAAATTCTTATACTGGCTGTCTGCAAGCTTTCTATAATCCATACCCGTTGCCGATCTTGTGGATACTACCCGTGTGAAACGAAACGGCTTCATGCCCAGTTTAACCTGATACATGCTTGCCAGCCAGTTCCACTCGTAAAAGAAATACGGGGGAGCCTGCTCCCCTGTATAAAAAAACCCTATAACCTGATTTGCCCTGCCGAGTATTGCCATATAAGGCTTTTGTGGTGAAATTGCATCGCGCGGACCTGTAGTAATATCTCCCACACCCGGCACATAAAACAATATTGAACGGGTATTTGTCTTAACCCTGTCTCCCACCCATGCAAGCATGCCTTCTTTTGAAGTATTGATACGTGTGTGTATCATGATTGTGTTGGAATCAAACACACGGTACACGGTGTTTACGCGGATGTCCGGGTGCTGTCGGGAATACCCTGAGAAGGTTACCGCGGTTATGTCATTGCCGGATTTGAATGTCTGAAATTTATTATACACAATACGTTCAAAATCAGGCTTTTTCTCCGCCATCGGATTCGTTAATGAGATATAGGGTGCGTAAATACCTGCTATGGTATTTATCCATGCACCATTGGAGAGGTAGTTTATGTTTCCCTGTTTATCGATACCAGCATAGAGTTTATTTCTGTGCAAAACAATATCGCGGCTGAGGACCTTGTGCGGCGATATGGTAAACCTGTATATCAATTTATGACCATATTCCGGCCAGATAAACCATACCTGGATAATTAGGTAAACTACAGCAACAGCGCCGAACAGGATTCTTAAAAGTTTATGCATAGAGCGTTACCGCACGTAGATACTTTTTGAGAGATTTTAAATACATATTGTATTTAAATACCAAAACCTTTAATTGTTGTCAAAGAATGAAGTAATATAT
>DAHXOM010000226.1 GCA_027364825.1 bacterium
ACAGCTTACAGGGACTGCCCGAAGAGTTTACCAGCGATATGTGGGAGTATCATGCGGCCATCAATGAGAGGAACGCAAAAAACCTGGACTTGAATGCCGATGTAATCTTTATCCATGACCCGCAGCCGGTACCGTTAATAAAATTCAGGGACAAAGGACTGTGGATATGGAGATGTCATATCGATGTTGCCAATCCGGTTGAGGACGTATGGAACAGGATAGCGGCTTATGCGAGCAAATACGATGCCGCTATCTTTTCCGTGTCGAAGTTTGCAAAACAAATGCCTTTGGATGAATTCATCATAACGCCCACCATAGACCCGCTGAGTGAAAAAAATAATGATTTAACAGCTGAAGAGATCAACGAGGTGGCAGGCAGGTTTCAGATCCCCCTCGACAAGCCCATAATCCTCCAGGTTTCGAGGTTCGACAGATTTAAAGATCCGAACGGTGTTATCCGGGCATACAGGATGGTGAAAAAATATAACGACTGCAGGCTGGTGCTTGCCGGCAGTTCCGCATCCGATGACCCGGAGGGGGAGGCCGTAATTCGTGAGGTTCAAGAGTTTGCCGAAGGCGACCCCGATATTCATATCCTGCTGCTGCCGACCTTTAGCGATAAGGATATAAACGCCCTTCAGAGAATGGCAGCCGTTGTCCTGCAGAAATCCTTGAAAGAGGGTTTTGGACTCACGGTTACCGAGGCAATGTGGAAAGGCAAACCTGTAATCGGAGGCAACGTCGGAGGTATTCCGACGCAGATCATCAATGGCATTACCGGATTCCTGGTAAATTCGGAAGAAGGTGCTGCCTTCAGGATTCGACAGATACTGAATAATCCCGACATGGCAAGCAAGATGGGTGAACTTGCACGGCAGTATGTGCGGAATAATTTTCTGATAACGAGGCAGATACGCGACTACCTGTTCGTCTGGTATGCAATGCTAAACAAATCAGAGAACGTCATGGAACTGTGAAATGAGATTGATAGTGGTCTCGAACAGGGAACCCTATGTCCATAAAAAAACAGGCAATGCGATCAGTATAGAACGCCCGGCTGGAGGGCTTACATCCGCACTCGATAATGTCCTGAAAAGCTTGAACGGTACGTGGATAGCATGGGGAAGCGGCAGTGGAGACCGGGAGGTTGTAAACGAATACAGTCGCGTCCCGGTTCCTCCGTCTGTACCATCCTACACCCTGAAAAGGGTGTGGCTGAATCAGAACGAGGTTGACAGCTATTATGCGGGATATTCCAACCGGGTACTCTGGCCACTATCACATCTGACCCTCGACCGGGTCTATTACAAAAAGCGTTACTGGGATTACTATCGGGAGGTAAATCAAAAATTTGCAGAGGCCGTAATTGAAGAAATAAAACAAAACACCACGGATAGTGCTGTATGGATACATGATTTTCATCTATGCCTCCTCCCCGGTTTTATCAAAGAGTCGTTCCCCTTGGTAACAATAGGACATTTCTGGCACATTCCCTGGCCGGACTGGACGACGTTTAGAATATTACCCCAGGCCAAAGAAATCATGGAAGGATTATTGGCAAACGATCTTATAGGTTTCCAGATACCGCTGTTCGTTAAAAACTTCATGAATTGCGCCAAAGAAGTTTTGAACGCGGATATTGACTATGATAATGCATCCGTTTTCCACAACGACCATAGTACACACTTAAAACATTTTCCCATAAGCGTCGATTTTGAGAGCTTCAGCTCTACGGCTGTTTCAAAAAAGGAACACGCGATACAACACCTGAAGAAACAGCTCGGTATAAAGGATGGTTACATCGGCATCGGTGTCGACAGATTGGAATATACAAAGGCATTGTTGAAAAGACTCCAGGCAATCGATCTATTTTTTGAAAAATATCGCAGCTTTCTCGGAAGGTTTACCTTCATTCAGGTTGCGGTACCGACACGGTTAAGCGAACCGTATATAAGTTATAAAAAATCAGTAGAAGAATTTATAAACAGGATAAACAGTAAGTACTCTGAAGATTCATGGAAGCCTATCGTATACATTACGACAAAGATAGAGCATAAAGACCTCGCCCTGTATTACCGAATTGCGGATGTTGCTATCATAAGCTCTGTTTACGACGGCATGAATCTTGTGGCAAAAGAATACATCGCGTCCCAGGTCGATGAAAAGGGCGTCATTATACTCAGTGAATTTGCCGGTGCTTCGGAAGAACTCGTAGGGGCATTGCCGTTGAATCCTTACGACATAGAGGGCTTTGCCGAAACCATCAAAAAAGCGCTGCTGATGCCTATCGAAGAAAAAAAATACAGGATGAGGGCATTACGCGAGCATGTTCAAAAGAATAATCTCAAGAAATGGACGGACGATTTTATCGAATCACTTGAGAGATGCCATCGTTCTGCACAGGGTACGGCGAACAACGCATTCCTTTTTTTCGATTATGACGGCACCCTAACACCCATTGTCGATACACCGCAGGCTGCGGTTCTGGATGAAAATATTCGTGCAATGCTCGACGTGCTGAAATCAAAATATCCCATAGCGATTATCAGCGGAAGAAAACTTGCCGACATCCTGGCCATGGTAAACATACCAGATGTTATCTATGCCGGAAACCATGGAGCAGAGATATGGGATGGCCGGAATACCATTGCAGACAACGGCACATCTGCCGGTGCCGGACTGTTGCGTGAATTCAAGGAAAAAATATCTACAGCGCTTAAGGACATAGGCGGAGTCAAAATAGAAGATAAAACCATCACGGTCAGTATTCACTATAGAAATGTAAAACAGCAGGATATGGAAAAGATGACTGCGAGCTTCCGGAATGTCGCTGATAGCTACAGGGACAGGTTGCGGATAACCGAGGGTAAAAAGGTATTCGAGGTAAGACCGCTCAATGCATGGAATAAAGGGGATGCTGTTTTATGGATACTCAAAAACTTTGGTGCAGGCAAAATGCCCGTATACATCGGTGATGATAGTACCGATGAGGATGCATTCAAGGCAATAAATAAAACAGGTGTTTCGATAAGTATAGGAAAAAACATCAATGCATCGTGCTACCTTGAATCACAAGCCGAGGTAACAAGATTTCTTGAATGGATCATGTAAAACAAAATAACAAGCGGCCAGGATTCAAGGAATAATAGCATTGCATAAATAAAAATAAATATTGTATAACGTATCATTATGTCGGATACATTAAAGTCATGGTATAACCAGCTCATCGCGGGCACTACGAGAGATATTATTCTCGCCGTTATTATCGGTGTCCTGGCAGGACTGTCCAGTACCTTTATTATAAAGGCAGAGAGTCTCATAGAAGGTTTTCTCTATTCCACTCATACAGAGGGATTAAATATCGCAGAGATATTCACGCTCAGAAATTTGATCGTACTGGTCCTTCCCCTGACAGGTGCTTTATTTTATATTGTGGTAAAATCGCTCTTTTTTAAAGATCAACCCATGGGGTATAGTTTCCCGAACTTCATCGTGAATGTGAACAAAAAAGATGCAAAATTGAACCCCAGGAATATACTCTACCTTCTCTTGTTTACACCCATCATCATCGGTACAGGGAACATGGCAGGCGTTGAGGGCCCGATTGCACAGATTGGCGGCGGCTTTGGTTCATTGTTTTCCGGTATTATGAAAGAGGAGAACAAGAAAAGAAGGAGGCTACTTATAGCAAGCGGGGCCGCAGCAGGTATTGCATCCATATTTAATGCCCCTATTACCGGTGTATTCTTTGCCATAGAGATTGTTCTTCTGGGAGAATATGAACTGACATCGATCAGTGTCATTGTTATAGCTGCTGTAACAGGGACACTTATCTCCAGGGCATTCATGGGAAACAACCCCATGCTGGGTACGCCGCTGTACGAATATGCCAGTGCGTATGCTTTTATCGGATATACGTTCCTCGGGTTGTTTGTCGGTGTTTTTTCCGTTTTGTTCGAGAAATGGTTTTTTAAGGCGGCGGATTATTTTAAAGCCATAAAGGCAAACCCATTGGCAAAGCCGTTGATAGGCAGTATTGTCATAGGATGTATCGGAGTCCTACTGCCGATGTCTCTCGGCAATGGTTATCCTGTTATAAAAATGGCACTTCTTGGTAAGCTTGAGTTTTCACTGATAGTTTTTCTTTTTGTTGCAAAATTTATCGGTACCGCCATTACCATTGGTTCCGGCATGCCGGGCGGTATTTATGCTCCGTCCCTGTATACCGGGGCTATGCTCGGCGGGACGATTGGTTATATATTCAGCTTTGTATTCCCCGGGCATCCAGTATCCATAGGCATGTATGCAACCCTCGGTATGGCTGCATTCCTTGCCTCTCTTACCCATGCACCGTTTACCGGCATATTCCTTGTATTCGAACTTACGAACGACTACAGGATGATGCTACCATTCATGGTTACAACCATCATTGCCATGCTTATCAAGGCAAAACTGTTCCCTGACTCAATAGAGCATTATCCGATACGGGAATACGTAAAGCATGTCGAGCAGAAGACTGAAAACACCCCCTAAATACATCTTACATGAAAACAATTGCCAAACAATCGGTGGCTTCATATAATATATAGGTAAAATGGAGGTAAAAATATATGGCGATCATTACAATATCAAGGGGTACATTCAGCGGTGGAGAAAAGCTTGCCGAATGTTTGAGCAAAAGGTTGGGCTATAAATCAATCAGCAGGGAAGTTATCGTGCATGCCGCATCAAATTACGGCGTTTCAGAGGAGAAACTGATCAAGGCAATAGAACAAAAACCTACGATAAAAGAGCGGCTTGCGATAGACATTGACAGGTTCCATTATCTGTCTTTTATCCAGGCTGCTCTCTGTGAAGAGGCGAAGAACGACAATATCATTTATCATGGTCATGGCGGGCACTTATTGCTGAAGGGCGTGGCACACGTGATAAAGATAAAGGTCATAGCAGATATGGAGCAGCGGATCCTGTTTGCCATGGAGAGAAACAAGCTTTCCCGGGAAGAGGCCATCGTATACATCAACAAAGTCGATGATCAGAGAGAAAAGTGGACCAAATTCTTATATGATGTGGATTGGAATGATCCTTCACTGTACGACGTCGTTATAAATCTGAAAAAACTAACGATACCGACCGCATGTGATATGGTGGCTGCTATGGCAAAATCACCGGAATTCCAGACCACTGAGGCTTCAAAAAAAGCGATGGAAAATATCGTGCTTGCAAGCAGGGTCAAGGCCGCTCTTGCATCAAATGATGCCACACGCAACTGTAACGTAGAGGTCACGGTGGATAATGCCATAGTAACCGTAAGCGGGAAGGTTGACAGCATGGATGATGTCGAGAATATAGAAGAACTCGTTAAAAACATAAAGGGAGTGAAGGGCGTGAGCTGCAAGTG
>DAHXOM010000230.1 GCA_027364825.1 bacterium
ATATATGGCTATCCCTGAGCCGGCACTGAACATAATTCCTCCCTTTGTATCACCATAAGAGTTATACGGGTAATAATTTTCGTCCCCACGGCTGCTGCATGGGAAGCCGTAACCGCTGCTTACCCAGATGAACGGGGAGACTCTTGTTTTAAAGGGATGGTATCTAAGATCCGCGTAAACCGGTATTAAGGAAACATCGAGTTTTTCAATACCGGTTCCGATACCCACGCTCAGCCCGTTCCTGAACTGGTATCCATTTATAAGCTGTAAGCTCATATTCCCCTCTTTACCGCTGGTTGTATGTCCTGCCAGATAGGATGCCGATAACCGGAGGTAATAACCATGCTTATCGGGCATGCTGATTTTCCCGGGGTTGATGGCTGTATTTACCTGCGACTTTTTCAGAGTAATTACCTGGGGTGTTTTTATTCTGAGTTTCAGGTAATCCGATGAATCCGCTATGATGGTCCCCCTTATCACAATACTATCGTTAATAATAACTGTCTGCTTTTTAAACTTTTGTCCGGAAGCAGTTACAGTTATTACAGGCAATATAAAGATGGTAAGGATCCTGGGAATGTTCATGTTATTTACCGGTCGCGTTTATCGTTATATGGCTTATCTGTACTATGTTGCCGGGATCTGAATAGTCGTACTGGTAGATCCCACCCTCGCCGATGAGCATAAGTATACCATTCATTGGTATTACATCGGATGCCTGGAAACCTGGATAGTAGGCCAGCTGATTGGTGAGGATCGCCTGTGGATCTGTCTTGTCGTAGATCTTGAGTCCCGCCTCACCATCACAGATAAACAGGAGGTTACCGTCAATGCCCAGACCATGGGGGTTAAACATCGGGTATGACTTTATGAGGTAAGGATTGGCAACTGATGAAATGTCAATTACCTCGAGAAGGTTCTGCCCGTTGCCGCACATATTTCCCGAGCGCAGTGTGACGTAGGCATATTGGCCGTCAGCGACAACAGGATCGCACGCAGTTATGTGATTATAGGAGGAGATTTGCCTGGGCTGGGTCGCAATGGCAATATCATATATCAGCATACCGGTTGTGGTTCCCACAAACAACTTATCACTGATCTTAAAAAGTGTTTCCATGTTGATCTGAACATTGATGCTGTCGACTATGCTCATATTGCCTGAATTCTCAGTACTGACACTCTTGAGCATCCATGGATGGGCAATCACGTACAGGACGTCATCATTAAGCATGAACCTTGCCATTGAGCCCGCAGTACCTGCACCGGCAGACCAGCCAATATCAGTTTTGGATGCAGGCATAAAGTTGAATGCACCATCATATATCAAGCTTCCAGGGTATATCTCATCGGGCTTATGCTCTTCAGTCACTTTCCTTACTTCCCAGCCGACTATCACCCCTTTGGATTTATCCACCATAGCATATGAATACCCGGCTTCTCCTAAAGGTACCACCTCAGGGAAAACATTCATAAGACGACCAATTTCCTTTGGATTGCTGATATCTGATATGTCAATTGCAAGCAGATCGATATAGCTGTCGGCATATAGAATATTCCCCTTGACTGCCATGTCGACATTTCCCATTATTTCATAGAAAGCTATTTTCTGCGGATTGGAAGGATCGGAATTATCTATCACATGGATCCCTTTGCCATACTCGTTGACAAACAGGTATCCGCCCTTGAAGTATATTTTCCCCGGGCTTGTTATCTCGATGGGATTACTCTTCTTAAAGCTGCTTCGGAATTCGGTATATGATTTATAAACAGGCACATTGGCCGTATATGTAATCCGTTCTACAGTCCTGTCGGTACAGCCCGTGAGGGCGTAAACAAGGATGATGAGAAGAGCTGATGTTCTAATGTAGTTTTTCATATTCAATTAGGTTTAGCAGTTATCTTTATCATTTTTTCATTACGTTGTTGCGGCTTGTTCCGTATTGAGCGGCAATTATATCTTTCCTGCCGCTGCTACCACATCAGGGATTCACGACCTGACCGATGAAGAGCAGTGTATTCGTAGTCCGTTCGCGGATTGCGAACACGAAAGATTTATCTCAGCCGGAATCACTGTCACCTTCTGAGACTTTTTTAAAGAGTTCGATTCCAAATTCATTGCTGCTCTGTATAGCAGCCGGTGCAGCTCCTGTCAGTGACAGGCTTTTTGGTGTAAGGTTTGGCTCCGGGGATTGTTTGTCACATGAAATGTACATTCCTGAGAATGTTAAGCAAAAGCCTAATATGAGTATCCTTTTCATTTTAATAAATTTCGGTTAAGACTGAATGCACTGCTTAAAAAGGGTTATAAAACTAATACGTAAAAAGAAATGCAAACGCTGCAAACGGTGGATTTTTCCCTGACCGGGATTTAAAAAGCCTGAGTAGTTTTACCTTGACGGCCGTAAACTATCGAACTTTAAAACAACATTGAAGTAAACAGAAGAAGAAACGGTTTATGAAGGACAGGCATTTTGGCAGGGTAGACTGGAAAACATCTGCGTTGGGTTAATCAGGGCATTGCAGATCAGTTGCCGCTTGAATATCGATAATAAGTCTATAAA
>DAHXOM010000005.1 GCA_027364825.1 bacterium
CCTTTTTCTTTATAAATCTCATATCGTAGTAGTTTTGTCAATGATCAAGATCACACTTATTATAAAGCCTCACTGCAGGGAGATACTTCAAATCCCCCCTGCCTTTTTTCTTTAAAGCTTGCATTTCATGAATATCTTAATAATAATAATGAGAGGCGAGGATATATGAAACAGTTGCGGGAGCTTATAGGCAAGGAAGTGGAGATTGTTGCCAATGGCATAGTGTACAAAGGCATACTGAAGGATGTGTCCGAGCAGGCAGTAAGCATGCTTTCAACATCCGGTTGGCTTGAGATTATGATGTCCTCTATCAATAGAATAAGTGAGGCAGCACCGCAAGTATTTGAAACAAAATATATTGACCCGTCCTTTTATAAGGACAAATAAAGCAAGTTCGACATATAGTTTCCAAAAGAAAAGGAGGATAGTTGAAAATGAAGATAGTGTCCGGTACCGGTGATTATAAAAAGGTTGATACTGAACTAAAGGTGTATGGATATTTCAAAGACGATCTTGATGCACTTTTGAAAGATCTGGGCCGGGATATTGTAAAGCATATTAAGCCGGGATTAAAAGAAGCTAAGAACGGATTAAGGTTTTTGAGCGAAAAAGGCACATGGTACTCATTCTTAAAACTTGAAGATATGCGCAAGGCAACAGCAGAATCATTCAGGAGATACGGTGCTAATATTGTAAAAGAGGCAGATGCTGTATCCGCAAAAAATATTATTGCCATAATACCTGCCGCCGACAAGGTCCCAGCTGACGATGCTGCAGCTGCTATGACAGAAGGCATTGTCCTCGGCATGTATAATTACGATGACCTCAAGACATCGGATAAAAACAATACATCCGTATTAAATGCAATATCTATCTATAGTTATGACGGGACTAAGATATCACAGAAGGCTATTGATCACGCCAAACTCATTTCTGAGGCAACAAACGAAGCACGCAGGCTTTCAGACGCACCCGCCAACATGATGACCCCGGCGATATTCACGCATATTGTTTCAGGAAAGGCAAAAAAAGAACGGGTAAAGGTCAAGGTCCTTGATAAACCTGTACTTGAGAAGATGGGATGGGGTGCGTTCCTCGGTGTTGCACGCGGCAGTTATGAGCCGCCCAAGGTCGTTATACTTGAATACTATGGGAACAGAGGCCCCAAAAAACATGTAATCGTAGGTAAAGGTATTACCTTTGACAGCGGCGGTATATCAATAAAACCGAGCAGCGGTATGGAGGAGATGAAGTTTGATATGGCAGGGGCTGCTGCTGTTGCCATGACCGTTATCCTCGCAGCAAGACTTAAAATGCCCGTAAACCTTGCAGCTGTCATACCCCTTACGGAAAACATGCCCGGAGGCAAGGCCCAGAAACCGGGTGATGTTGTAAAAACGCTCTCCGGCAAAACGGTTGAGATTATATCCACAGACGCAGAGGGCAGATTGATACTTGCAGATGCACTGTACTATGCCATAAAAACATTCAAGCCGGAGTCTGTCATTGACCTCGCAACACTTACCGGTGCTTGTGTCGTCGCACTGGGGAGTGAGGCAAGCGGCATCATGGGACCTGAAGATGGACTTATCGAAAAACTCATACAAGCCGGCGAACAGAGCGGTGACAGGCTCTGGAGGCTGCCGCTTTGGGATGATTATAAGGATCTGATCAAGAGCGACGTTGCTGACATAAAAAATTCAGGCTCACGCTGGGCAGGCACAATCCAGGGCGGTTTATTCTTAAAGGAGTTTGTGGGTGATGCCAACTGGGCACATATCGATATTGCAGGTACCGCATATCTTGAAAAGCCGAAGGCATATTTCAGAAAGGGTGCAACGGGCGCGGGGGTACGGTTCCTTATAAGGTTTTTTGAAGAACTTTAATTTACTATCTTATGGAAGGACCGGGATTAATTCAGATATACACAGGTGACGGTAAAGGCAAAACCACCGCATCCTTAGGCCTTGCATTAAGGGCAGCAGGCCATGGGTATAAGACCATCATGATACAATTCATGAAGGGTAAGATAGATTATGGGGAGTTAAAGGCCCAGAAATTGCTGGAACCATATCTTAAGAT
>DAHXOM010000234.1 GCA_027364825.1 bacterium
GGAATTAAGACTATGAATTGTTCTATAGTTTTAGGAATAAAGTCCCGGCAGGACATCTCCGCATTTGCCTTTGAGGAATAGATCGGCGATTGCAGAGATCGGAGTTGTATCAACATTGACTTCTATTATATAAGCGCCTGCCTTTTTCGCAATGAAGGGTAAAGATGCTGCAGGCTGGACAATACCTGATGTGCCTGCAACGATCATAAGGTCACAACTCTCTGCTGCGCTGAACGCACTGTTAAGTCTTGTAGGAGGAATAGGCTCTCCAAACCATACTACATTCGGTCTTTTCCTCCCGCCGCACCTGCTGCATGGCCCTATGTTCCTATAGTCGAGCTCATTGTCCTGCTCGATAGCATTGCATTTTACACACCGAGCCTGCCAGATGCAGCCGTGTATCTCCACCAGCTTGTTACTGCCCGCTTTTCTGTGTAGTCCGTCCACGTTCTGTGTTACCAGGAGGAAATCATTATACCTGCTTTCGAGCTCTGCAATAGCTACGTGTCCGGGATTGGGCTTTGCCTTTGATATTATTCCTCTCCGCCAGCAATACCATTCCCATACGAGCTCAGGGTTCTTTGCAAAGGCTTGCGGTGTTGCAAGCTCTTCAGCCCTGTAATGCTTCCATAACCCATCAGGTCCCCTGAACGTGGGTATGCCGCTTTCAGCGGAAACACCGGCACCTGTAACAACAACGATATGACTGGCTCTTTTTAGACGCTGCTTTATTTCAGCGGTATCCATGCCCCTTATATAGAACGGTTAAGCAGGCATTTCAATATTCACTGCTGCGCCTGCGTATACGGCATTCTACAAGGCGATCCGCCCCAGGTGACTATAATGCCCTATGTTGGCAGCAGACAGGACATAGATGATCGGTTTAAGCGTTATTTGAGGGATTTTCTAAGTACGTTTGGGCTCAGATTTTGGTGGGTAGACTGAACATATAATTATGCATAATTATTGCTACCGTTTCTGCTACAACATATTGGAGCATGTTCAAACATTAACCAATAACAGCCAACAATATCCAATAGTCCGCAAATTCGCTCCTGGTAAAGGTTTGCTGGAGATTTACCATATCTTTCAGAACCTTATAAATAATGGAGGCGGCGGGAGTTGAACCCGCGTCCACAACTGTTTTCACCTCTGGCACTACATGTTTATCCTGTGTTTAAATGTTCGCTGTCTTTGTCCCACTGGCAGGACTCTTACAGCTATTCCGTTTGGGGTGCGACCTCAGCTTAAACAGAATAAATCACTGAAATCGCCTTGCTGAAAAGTTTGTTGTTGAAATAGCCCGCAAGGTGGTCATTTCAACTCAGCTGCTTTTAATTAAGCAGCGAGTGCGTAGTCGTTTGCGACTAGTTTTTTCCATCCTTTTAACGAGTAGATGGGACCTCGACATGCACCAAAAGGTTATCGTAGCCGTGTCGAAACCCTTCGCCCCCACAGGGCTTACTTTATCATTACAAGCTTCATCAGGAGACTTCACGCAATCCTATTTCAGGCTGCGTCTCTGCTCCCGTTCAATATCCTTCTTTTTGATCTGCTCCCGTTTATCAAAGAGCTGTCTGCCTTTTGCTATGGCAAATTCCAGCTTTGCCAGGCCCTTTTTAAAATATACACGCGTTGGTACCAAAGTAAAGCCCTTTTCCTTTACCTTGCCGCTCAGCTTATCTATTTCCGCACGGTTTAACAGAAGCTTCCTTGTACGCGTCGGATCATACCGTTCTGACGTCATGTGGCTGTACGGCGATATGTGGGCGCCTACAAGAAAGACCTCATTGTTCTTTACCATGACATAACTGTCCCGGATGTTCATAGCGCCCGCACGCAGGGATTTGACCTCATAGCCCTTGAGCACAATACCGGCCTCATAACGGTCATAAAGCTCATAGTTATGGGATGCGGCCCTGTTAACTGTTATTTGTTTTGAATGCTCATTGTCAGACATTAAAACAGTATATAACATATCTTATATAAAACAAATAGCCATGGCATAGTATCCTGTAACAGGGATAAGGAATTTATGCAGATTAAAAATATTACTTGACAATATGTTTTATTATATTATAATAATTATAAATATGAAAAAGAAAATAAAAAAATATAAAGAGCTTAACATCAAATTAACCCCGCAGAGAATTGCGATACTTGATTACCTTGAGGGGAACAAGCAGCATCCTTCGGTCGATCAAATCTTCAAACATGTGTCACGGCGCTTTCCGTCGATGTCTTACGCTACGGTTTACAATGTAATCAACACCCTTGTTCAGCATAACGTGGTGAAGGAACTTTCCATTGATCCGAATAAGAAAAGATTTGACCCGGATATGCATACCCACCATCACCTTATTTGCATAAAATGCATGAAGATAATGGATGTAGATGTAGACTATACGATCAACGTTCCCGAGCATGCATTGGAGGGGTTTACCTTAATGGGTAATCATATAG
>DAHXOM010000235.1 GCA_027364825.1 bacterium
GTATATGACGGACACCATGGTTTACCGCAATCAGTGTGCTTGCAACCGCTGTTTCCGAGTCATTGTGCAGATGGATGCCGAGCTTATCAGCAGGAATGACATCTTTGACGGCTTCAATGATGTTTTCTATGTCCCATGGCATGGTACCGCCGTTTGTGTCGGCAAGTACGATGCGATCTGCTCCGCCATCTTGAGCTGCAAGAATGGTTTTGATCGCGTAGTCTTTATTTTTCTTGTAACCGTCAAAAAAGTGTTCTGCGTCATAGATAACGCCGCTCATGTGCCTTTTTAAAAACTTTACGGAATCGAATATAAGCTCAAGGTTTTCATCGAGGGATATCCGTAGCGCATCTGTAACATGGAGGTCCCAGCTTTTGCCGAATATCGTTGCATAATCTACACCCGACGCTACGATTGCCCTCAGGTTGGTATCGTTTGCAGCGGTTATGCCTTTTTTTCGCGTGCTTCCGAATGCGGTAAGATGAGTTTTCTTCAGTTTTATGGCGGAAGCCTTTTCAAAAAAATCAATATCTCTTGGATTTGATCCGGGCCATCCGCCTTCTACATACGCAAAACCTATATCGTCCAGAGCATTGAGTATCCTTAATTTGTCCTCTACCGAAAAGTTTACACGTTCGGACTGGGAGCCGTCCCTTAAAACTGTATCATAAACCTCTATCGTTTTAGAAGTCACGGAACGGTTCAGGATTTGCTCACTTTGCTTTATCAAGTCCGAATGCCTCGTGCAACACTCTTACCGCAAGTTCTGTATATTTCGCTTCTATAACACAGGAGATCTTTATTTCCGAGGTGCTGATCATCTGAATGTTTATGTTCTCTTTTGCAAGTGCGGAAAACATCTGCTGTGCGACCCCCGCGTGACTCCTCATGCCGGCACCTATTATTGAAATCTTTGCTATGCTCTGATCCGATACCACATTTTTGGCATTGATATCCTTTGCAATATCTTTTATTATCTCCATTGCACGTTTGAAGTCGCTCTTTGCCACGGTGAATGTAAGATCCGTATTGCCCTCTGTGCTGATGTTTTGAACGATCATGTCCACGTTTATATTCGCGTCTGTCAACGGCTTAAAGAGCTTTGATGCTATACCCGGTTTGTCGGGTATTTGTACCAATGTTATTTTTGCCTCATTTTTGTCATAAGCTATACCGGAAACTACTGCTTCTTCCATATCTTTATCCTCCGTTACCAATGTTCCTCCACTTTCCGTGAAGGTAGATTTTACCATTACTGGGACCTTATACTTCATTGCAAACTCTACAGACCTCGTTTGCAACACCTTTGCTCCAAGACTTGCCATCTCGAGCATTTCTTCAAAAGAAATCTTATCAAGTCTCCTTGCCTCCGGCACAATGTTAGGATCCGTCGTGTACACTCCGTCTACATCCGTATATATTTCACAAACATCCGCTTTGAGTGCAGCTGCGAGAGCCACTGCTGTTGTGTCGGATCCGCCTCTTCCGAGGGTCGTTATGTTTCCTTTTTCATCGATACCCTGGAAGCCCGCAACCACGACAATATAACCTTCTTTCAATGCCTTTTTAATCTTGTCCTGTTCTATCTTGATAATACGGCTCTTTGAAAACGACGAGTCTGTTATGATAGGTATCTGAAAGCCGAGAAAAGATTTTGCCTTGTGTCCCATTGCATTGAGAGCTATGGATAGAAGGCCGATCGTAACCTGCTCGCCCGTTGACACAACGACATCATACTCTCTCAGGTCCGGTATCTCTGCCGTTTTATTGGTGTAATCAACAAGCTTGTTGGTTTCGCCTGACATAGCGGATACAACAACAATAAGGTCGTCTCCCTTGTCCTTTGCCTTGGATACTTTTCTGGCTACGTTTTTGATCTTATCTATATCGCCCACCGATGTACCGCCGAATTTTTTAACCACTAAAGCCATGTTTTTTTACCTCTCTTGAAATTTTTACTGCTTTCCAGTTCACTCAAAATCTCTTTTTTACCTTTTACTACTATCAATCTGCCATCTTTTTTAATACTGAAAACTAAAAACAAATCAAGATAATTTGCAAGAGATTTAAACTTTTCTGGCCATTCTATCAAAAGGAACCCCTGTTCTGTGTCTAAATCATAAATGCCGGTCCTGGTTAATTCGTCACCGGAATCGATTCTGTAGAGATCCGCATGAAATACCGGTAGGGCGCCTTTGTATTCGTTGATCAGGGTAAATGTAGGGCTTGTAACAGAGTCTCTCTGTATTTTATAGGCTGCAGCAAATCCTTTTACAAATGTTGTTTTCCCAGCCCCAAGCTCTCCCGTCAGTCCGATTGTTGTCCCGGGCCGCAGTACCTTTGCCATACGTTTTGCAAACCCCATCATTTCAGCCGGAGTTTTAATAAAGAGCCTGAGATGTTTCGCCGGTTTTATCCTCTTCCGCGATTTAACCATAATAGTCTTAATACTTCGGGACCGCCTTAAACTTCAATTTCTTGTTCTCATACTCCACTTTAAACTCAATATCCTTGCATTTATACTGTGAAAGGAGTTCATTGCGTTTTGATTCGAGTGTTTTCTGTATACTTTCATACGAATTTATGTTTGCTGATGGATTCAGGGAGGTAACAAGCCTTACATAGTCATTGTAAACCTGCTGATACCTGGGGGTCTCTCGTGGTGAAGATGCCGGCATCGGTTCTCCTGATTTTTTCGCGAGTGTCGACTCCAGCAGCCTTAACCGTTTGTCCCAGTAAGCTTTCAGAGATATAAATCTCGAGATGATATTCTCATAGGTGAACTTCTGACTAACTGTTATAAACTGAATCTTGCTAAGTTTTAAAATGAGCCGCTCTACGTCTTCGCGTTTCCGTATCGGTTCTAATTTAATGTCCTTCGTAAAATATCTGTCGTAATCAAACTTCAGATCCCGTATACGCGCCTCGAGCTGGCTGAGCTGGGCATCAATGTTCGTTTCTTCTGTCCTGTTCATAGGGAACACCATTTTAAATGCTTAAACACAATACATAAT
>DAHXOM010000237.1 GCA_027364825.1 bacterium
AAGTATAATGGACTGTCAAGATTTTAAGCCCGAAAAATTTCATCGGAAATCTAAAAAAATATTGTATTCCAGCCGTATTTCTGATTAAACGAAATACGGAGGAATAAGATGGACATGGATTTTAGCGATTTTCCAAGGATCACACGGCTGCCCTACTATGTATTCAACATCGTGAACGAGCTGAAGATGAAGGCACGCAGAGAGGGCGAGGACATTGTCGACCTTGGCATGGGCAATCCCGATCAGCCCACGCCGCACCATATCGTGGATAAGCTGATAGAGGCCGCACAGAACGGGAAAAACCACCGGTATTCCGTTTCCCGGGGCATTTATAAACTCAGGGTCGCGATATCGGACTGGTACAAGCGCAGGTATGATGTCTATGTCGACCCTGAAACAGAGTCAATCGTTACCCTGGGGGCAAAAGAGGGCATAGCACACCTTGTTCTTGCAATGATCGACAAAGGCGATGTTGCCATTGTACCGGGTCCTGCTTATCCCATACACCCATATTCCGTTATTATCGCCGGAGGCGATGTGCGGGCGATCCCGCTCTCAACGGACGCACTGTTTTTTGAAGAGCTGGAAAAGGCAATCAAAAACAACTGGCCAAAACCGAAACTGCTGATATTATCTTTCCCTCATAACCCGACAACCGCCGTTGTTGATCGTGATTTCTTTGCTAAGGTCGTTTCCTTTGCAAAGGAGAACAAGCTCTACGTGATTCACGACCTTGCCTACGCGGACCTCGTGTTCGACGGGTATAGCGCACCGAGTATACTCGAAATACCCGGGGCAAAGGACATTGCGGTTGAATTTTTTACCCTGTCCAAAAGCTACAACATGCCCGGATGGCGCGTGGGGTTTGCCGTGGGCAATCAAAAGATGATCTTCGCACTTTCACGTATCAAGAGCTATCTTGACTACGGTATGTTTCAGCCTATACAGATTGCGGCAATAACCGCTTTGAACGGGCCCGGCGAACCTGTCCTTGAGATTGCAAATCTTTACAAGAAGAGAAGGGACGCCCTGATAGACGGACTGGACAGGATCGGCTGGCACATAGAAAAGCCAAAGGCGACCATGTTCGTATGGGCAGGCATACCCGAACAGTTTAAAAACCTCGGTTCCCTGGAATTTACGAAGTTGCTCCTGAGCGAGGGCAAGGTTGCGGTATCACCGGGTATAGGGTTCGGGGATTATGGCGAGGGATATTTGAGGTTTTCTCTCATTGAAAACGAGGAACGCACACAACAGGCCATACGGGGCATTAAGAGGGTTTTGCACCGATGAAGAACGGAAAAATAAAAATTGGGCTCGCAGGCTTCGGGACCATAGGCACAGGGCTTGTCAGGACCATACAGGAGAAAAAGGGATTGCTGAAGCAAAGGACCGGCATGGACCTGGAACTCTCCAGGGTTGCCGACCTTGATCTTAAAAGGGACCGGGGCGTTAAACTCCCCTCTTCCGTACTGACAAGAGATATCAATGCAATCCTTGACGATGATTCGATAGACATCTTTGTGGAGCTTATGGGAGGCCTACACCCCGCAAAAGAGTTTATCATCAAGGCCATGAAAAAGGGCAAGAGCGTGGTCACTGCAAATAAGGCGCTCATCGCAAGCCATGGGGCGGAGATATTCAGGATAGCAGCGAAAAACGGCGTATACGTGGGCTTCGAAGCGTCTGTGGGCGGGGGTATACCCATTATCAATGCCCTCAGCAACAGCCTTATTGCAAACCGGTTCCTCTCGATATCCGCCATTATCAACGGCACATCCAACTACATCCTTTCAAAGATGACACGCGAAGGCGGCGAGTTTCAGGACGTGCTCGAGGAGGCAAAGAAGCACGGCTATGCCGAGGCAGACCCCTCGCTCGATGTCGATGGCATCGATGCCGCACACAAGCTGACCATCCTGCTTGTACTCGCCTACGGCGGCAGTGTATCCACAAAAAACATCTATGTGGAAGGTATACGGCACATCACACAGATTGACATAAAATTCGCGGATGAACTGGGATATGTCATAAAACAGCTCGCCATTGCAAAGGGAGAAGGCAATGCCGTCAGTGCACGGGTACACCCGGCAATGGTTGCAAAGGGAACGATTATATCCATGATAAACGATGTCTACAACGGCATCCACATCATAGGAGACTCCGTAGGCTCCCAGCTGTTCGTGGGAAAAGGCGCAGGCATGATGCCGACTGCAAGTGCAGTTGTGAGCGATATTGTTGATATATCCAAAAAGCTGAAACATACTCATGGAGCACTTTTAAAACAAAATATCTTTACAGATAAAAACGATCTGAAGATAATAGACATAGGCACTATAAAAACTCGGTATTACCTGAGGTTTACGGTGCTTGACAAACCGGGTGTGCTTGCAAGTATTGCAAAGGTGCTCGGTATGCATAGTATAAGTATAGAATCCGTCAAACAGAAAGGCAGAGTTGTCGAAAACATTGTGCCGATTGTCATCATGACGCACACAGCCTTAGAGGCGAACCTGGCGAAGGCCCTGGGTATTATCGACAGGTTAAGGGTAGTAAAAGAAAAAACAAAATTTATCATAATAGAATAAGAGGTTATATAACAATGACAGCTTACAGAGGTGTAATAAGAAAATACCGGCAGTTCCTGCCGGAGGTAGAAGATGAACAGATCGTAACGATACATGAGGGTAATACACCCCTGATTCCTGCAAAGAACCTCAGTTCTTTTATAAACCCTTCTCTCCACATCTATCTGAAGTATGAAGGCTTAAACCCAACGGGCTCATTTAAAGACAGGGGCATGACCGTTGCGGTGTCCATGGCAAAAAAGCAGAATTCAAAGGCCGTTATCTGCGCTTCAACAGGGAATACTTCGGCATCGGCATCTGCTTATGCTGCGTCCGCAGGCATAAAGGCGTACGTGATAATTCCGGAAGGCAAGATAGCACTCGGCAAACTTTCACAGGCAATTGTCCACGGAGCAATGGTAATACAGGTGCGGGGAAATTTCGACGATGCACTAAAACTCGTACGGGAGATCTCACAGAAATATCCCGTAACGCTTGTTAACTCTTTAAACCCCTACAGGCTCGAGGGACAAAAGACAGCGGCGTTCGAGGTATGCGACCAGCTCGCAATGTCGCCCGATTACCACGTCCTGCCCGTGGGGAATGCAGGGAACATAACGGCCTACTGGATGGGCTATAAAGAGTACAGGAACAAAGGCTATATCGATAAACTGCCGGTCATGGTCGGGTTCCAGGCAGAAGGGGCAGCTCCTATCGTACGGGGCTTCCCGGTAAAGAATCCTGAAACAATTGCCACGGCAATCAGGATCGGTAACCCTGCAAGCTGGAAAAAAGCGGAACAGGCAAGGGATGAATCGGGCGGTATGATAGATATGGTATCGGACAAGGAGATCCTCGAGGCATATAAACTTGTCGCAAGTATGGAAGGCGTATTCTGCGAGCCTGCGTCCGCAGCATCGATTGCAGGGCTTATGAAAATGAACAGCAGGGGTTATTTCAAGGCAGGGGCCAACATCGTTTGTACGCTGACGGGACACGGACTGAAGGACCCCGATACTGCGCTCAAGACATTCGAACCGCCGGTCATCATCGATCCGGTTATTGACAAGGTCCTGAAGGTCATCGGCTTCGCTTAATCCTAAAAACTCAACAGGAAAGTTTACGAAATGACTTGTTGGAGAACAAGGAAAGAGTTGTTCGTCTCTGCTCGTAAAACAACGCTCTTTTGAGGGTCGTTATTGTTTCTTCCGCTTGTCGATTACCCTTACTGCCTTGCCTGCGCTGCGTTCGATGCTCTTGGGTTCCACGAGCTTTACCCGTGCATTGACGCCGAGGTAATCCTTTATATCATGCTCGATCTTTCGTTCCATGGTCTCGAGTACCTTGATCTCATCAAACGGTATTCTGTCGTTCACCTCAACGCGCACCTCGAGTGTATCGAGGGGGCCGTCCCTGTCGACGATAAGCTGGTAATAAGGCTCAACACCGTCGATCTTCAATATAACGCTTTCTATCTGTGACGGAAAAACATTGACGCCCCGGATGATAAGCATATCATCGGTCCTGCCGGTAATCCTGCCCATGCGTAAGGTTGTCCTTCCGCATACGCAGTGGTCTGCGTTGAGCGTTGTCAGGTCCCTTGTCCTGTACCGTACCAGGGGAATCGCCTCTTTGGTCAGTGTAGTTATGACCAGCTCTCCCTTTTCACCGTATGCCACAGGCTGGAGTTTTTCCGGATCAATGATCTCGGGCAGGAAATGATCCTCATAGAGGTGCAGTCCGTTCTTTCCCTCAAGACATTCAACGGCAACGCCTGGCCCCATGATCTCGCTTAATCCGTATATATCGATTGCATCTATCTCAAGCTTTTCCTATATCTCTTTTCTCATGTTTTCGGTTCACGGCTCCGCGCCGAAAACACCGGCCTTTAATTTCAGGGACGATCTCCCGACACCCATCTCCCGTGCAACCTCGACGATATTCAGGGCATACGACGGCGTACAGGTAAGCACCGTCGTGCCGAAATCCTGCATCAGCATTACCTGTTTCTGCGTGTTGCCGCCCGACATCGGGATAACGGCTGCACCGAGCTTCTCGGCGCCATAGTGGATACCCAGCCCCCCGGTAAACAAACCGTAGCCGTACGCATTCTGGAGTATATCCCCCTTATGGACGCCCGCGGATGCGAGCGCCCGTGCCATGAGCTCTGCCCACATTTCTATATCATTGTGTGTGTACCCCACAACCGTGGGTTTGCCGGTTGTTCCCGAGGATGCGTGTATTCTGACAATATCATCCATTTGAACGGCAAACATACCAAACGGGTAATTGTCCCGGAGATCGCTCTTCGTGGTAAACGGTACATGCTCTATATCTTTCAGGGTTTTTATGTGATGAGGCTTCAACCCAATTTTGTCGAATCTCTGCTTATAGAAAGGCACCCTGTCATAGACCCATTCAATGACCCATTTCAATTTGTTCAGCTTGATCTCATCCAGCTGTGCTCTGCTATAACTTTCAACGTCCCTCAAAATCATAACATCTCCTTTATATATTTTTCATATCCATATAAAAAACTCTCTACGGCATTATCCGGCCTTTTGAACCTCTGCCGGATTGCTTCAAGCCATAACATTTTTTCGTACGATTGAAAATACGCATATATACCGAGCAGGAACATATTTATCGAGTAATCGGGATGTTGTTTCAACACGTCTATCACCCCGGCCTTATAACATTTTACAGCGGGCTTTATTTCCTTGAGTTGTTCCTGGATGTGCCCGGGATACTTCTTATATCCCAATGCAACATCCGGCGGAGGTGTATGAAAATCCGACAGGATAACTGTCCCGTTCTCCTTCAGGAAGCTTATACCCCTCAGCACTTCCATCTCCTCGAGTGCTATAAGAAAATCGGCAGTACCCTGCTCAATAATGGGCGAGTATACCTTTTCTCCGTATCTGACAAAGCTCGTTACAGCACCACCCCTCTGTGCCATACCGTGGACATCGCTCTTCTTGACATCATACCCCGCGTTGACCGCAACAATCGAAATAATATCCGTTGCCGATACAACGCCCTGTCCTCCAACCCCCGTTACGACTGTACCGGTACTGATAATCTCCCTTCCCGCATGTTCAGTGATTCTTTCCGTATCACCTTTAATGCTCCTGACGAAATCATCTTTCGTAATCCCCCCTATCCCCCCTTTAGTAAAGGGGGCGGGGTACCCA
>DAHXOM010000238.1 GCA_027364825.1 bacterium
GTATAGGAAAATATATACTTGATTTCTATTGTTCAAAGTTAAGACTTGCTATTGAATTGGATGGTGGCCAACATGCCGAAGAAAACATCAAGAGGCACGACAATACCCGTTCTGAATATTTAAAAGAGCAAGAAATAAAAGTAATACGATTCTGGAATAACGACGTTATGAAAAACATTGAAGGTGTATTGCATGAAATAAAGGAAATCGTAACGCCCCTAACCCCTCTTAGTCCTGAGAGGGGGAACACAGAATAAATCTCGATAAAAAATAAAGGACAGTACCCTTACTATACTTCTCACTAATAAAACGCACTAATTTGGAAAGCCAGGAAATAATATAAAAACTGGATTCCTACCTTTGTGGGAATGACAGAAAACCGGCATAGCCACATGTATATAACCGCTGTCAAAGATTGTGGGCTTCAAAGTTAATCTACAAACCCATTTTCGGAACAATTCACTTCCAGCCGTTCAATAGCCTCGGCATCATCTCAAATCCGTTCTCGAGAAATACACCGCTCTTCTCGGCACTGAACTCGTCGTACGTATAGGTGTTTTTAACCTCATGCTCCGAATCGTAAAAAAGGAACGGGACCGGTTCTTCCGTGTGGGTCTTCCGCGCTATCGGTGTCCTGTGGTCCGGCATGATCAGCAGTCTGAATGCACCGAATCGCTTTAATCCATTCAGCACTCCGCCCACTACCTTTTCATCAAAATCCTCTATTGCCTGTATCTTCAAATCTGTATCGCCGTTGTGCCCGGCTTCATCCGGGGCTTCCACGTGTATATAAACAAGATCATGGTCTTGCAGTGCATTGACACCGTATTCCGCCTTGCCTTTATAGTTTGTATCGACCCAGCCGGTGATACCGGGGACCTGAATGATATCGAAACCTGCAAGCTTGGCTATGCCGCGCACGAGGTCAACCGCGGATATGCATGCGCCGGACAGGTTGTATAATTTCTTGAATAGCGGGATATGCATCGCCTTGCCGAGCCCCCAAATCCAGATACTGTTTGCGGGGTCCTTGCCCTGCGCCTTCCTCTTGATATTCACCGGGTGGGATTCGAGTATGTCCCATGATGCCTTAATGAGAGATATGAGTTTGTCGGCACCGCTGCCCTGAGGCATGTGCGTTGCTATGTCCTGGTCTGTTATATCATGGGGAGGAAATGTGTTGATCGTGTCCATACCGTGCTGCCATACGATAAGGTGCCGGTAGCTCACCCCGGGATGGAATTTGAACCCGTCATGTTTTAATGAAGACGACAGTGTATTGATAAGCTCTGTGGCCTCCTCGGTGGTTATATGTCCAGCACTATAGTCCTTCATCGTGACATTACTGCCCCGCCTATCGAGCGTAACGAGATTGCACCTGCACGCAACATCATCTTTGTCCAGAGCTATATCCTGCCCCGCCGCCTCTATCGGTGCCCTGCCGGTATAGTATTTTTTCGGATCGTAGCCGAAAATAGACATATTGCCGACATCGCTGCCCGGATGCATGCCGTGCGGTATCGTGCGTATCATGCCGACGACACTCTTCTTCACAAGCTCATCAATATTTTTTTTGCGGGCTACCGATAGCGGTGTGCCGCCCTTTAATTTTTCGAGAGGGTAATCGGCCATGCCGTCGCCCTGCAGGATAATGTATTTCATGGGTTCGGGTTCCTTTCTTATTTGTACCCTATATAAACTTCTTTTGTGGTAAAAGCAAGACAGGCGGACTGCAGGATAAGGATTGCCGGGGAAGGGAATTGAACCCTTATGTCCCGGAGGACGGGGGATTTTGAGTCCCCTGCGTCTACCAGTTCCGCCACCCCGGCGTACAGCGTTGTCGTATCAAGATGTATTTTACATCCTATTTTTGTTATTTTATCAAGTAATTTGTTGAAATCCATCAACAGGATACAGCGGCAGGATGCGATTCGAATCAGTGCTATCTGCCTGCAAGATACTGTACGAATTTGACGGGAAGTTTTATTATCTTGAGTATGTTGAGCAATACGAACAAAGAAACGCCGTCCAGAATATGAAAAATTATAATAACCAATCCGGATAATGGTCTTAACCGTTGATGATCCCTGTAGAAACGGAACAAACCCTGGGTATTCCGGTTCTCTATGAAAAAGAACTGTCTTACAAAACCGCGCAGTGTTGCCTTTTTGATTATGTCTACAGACATGTTCAGATAATTCTTAATGCCGGTAAGCCTGTCCATCTTATTGAACTGGTGAACTGTGTAGAGATTGCTGCAGAAGATTGTCCTGATTGTCTTGCCCTGCTTGATATAATGGAGGTTGTTTGTAATCTCCAGCAGGTAACCGGCATTATCCGGCACATCAATTTCCTGAAAATCCTTTTTCCAGAATGCTCGTTCTCCTCCAAAGTACTTTGCGCAGTTTGTCCATCCCCATACCGGCGTCCTGTCCCCTGCCCTGTCAAGGACCGTTTGATCCACCTCCCCCTGTATGACCGGTGAAATCAATGCATCTATATTTGCATGGGTCAGACCGATTAAATCGGAATCGAGCATAACGATAAGATTACCCTTTGCATTCTCAACACCTTTTTTGATGACACCTGCCTTACCGTTTGTTTCCGGCAGGGTGATTACTTTTAATACAGGGCAGGCCTGCTGATACGATTTTGCGATCGGTGACGTACGATCATTGGAGCCGTCGTCAATAACAAATATCTCACTAAACCTGTTGAAGGTGGTTACGACATCCAGAACCCGGGATATATTCTTCTCCTCATTATAAGCAGGCATAATGCATGAGATCGTTATGGTATCTTTTGTCGTAAAATCATTCACAATAATATTCCACTATTGAATAGCTGAAACACTAAAACATGTTTTTCAACGGATGTGAAACATTTTTTTTACCATGGCTGAAAAATAATAATCGTGCAACCGGGTTTCCCAATTCTTGACTTGTTTTGAACACCCCTTTAATATGTATGCATGGATAAGGTTGCTATAATAATACCCGCACGATACGGTTCAAAACGCCTGCAGGGAAAGCCTCTTTTAAAACTCGGCAACAAGACCATTGTCCAGCATGTCTATGAGAATGCAGCTGCATCAAGGCTCGCTGATCTGGTGATCGTTGCAACCGATGACCGGCGCATCTATGAAGCCGTAAAAAGTTTCGGCGGCGAGTGCACAATGACACCCAAAGGCATAAAGAGCGGATCGGACAGGATAGCATACGTTGCAAAGGACATAGACAGCGATCTGGTCATGAACCTGCAGGGCGATGAGCCTTTCCTTACATCATCCGTATTTGACCGGGGACTGGAAATAGCCCTCTCCAGCAGGGATATACCCGTTGTAACGCTCGCTGCAAAGATAAGGACCATGGACGAGCTTGATAACCCGAACAACGTAAAGGTCGTCGTGGATAAGCACGGGTATGCACTGTATTTTTCACGGTTCCCTATTCCATTCGTCCGGGACAATCAAGGAAAGCTTGTCAAAAAGATCAATGGACATTACCGACATATTGGTATCTACATATTCAGGCGAAGGGTACTTCTGGAATTTGTACGTATGAAGCAGTCCGCACTCGAGAAGATGGAGAGGCTTGAGCAATTGAGACTGCTGGAGAACGGTTACAGGATCATGGTTGCCGTTACCGGCAATCCGCCGGCAGGCATAGACACGGCTGAAGATTTAAAAAGGGCAAGGGCTTTATTGATGAAAAAAAGGAAGGCATTATGAAATCCAAATTTATATTTGTAACAGGCGGGGTTGTATCGTCGCTCGGCAAAGGCATAGCGTCTGCGTCTATTGCAGCACTCCTGCAGGCACGAGGGTTGAACATAACACTGCAGAAGCTCGATCCGTATATCAATGTTGACCCGGGGACAATGAACCCCTATCAGCACGGGGAGGTGTTTGTTACGGAAGACGGGGCTGAAACGGACCTCGATCTCGGCCATTACGAACGGTTTACGACCATCAGCATAACCCATTCCAACAACGTTACGGCAGGCCAGGTGTACGATACCGTCATCAATAAGGAGAGAAAGGGCGAATACCTCGGAGGCACGGTGCAGGTCATTCCCCATATAACGGATGAGATAAAACACAGGATACGGGACAATGCCAAAGGCAAGGACATCGCCATCATAGAGATCGGCGGCACGGTCGGCGATATAGAAAGCCTCCCGTTCCTTGAGGCTATACGGCAGCTGAAAAAGGACGTAGGTCCTGAGAACGTACTGTATGTACATCTTACGCTCGTACCGTACATAAAGGGCTCGGGAGAACTGAAAACAAAACCGACTCAGCACTCTGTAAAAGAACTCAGGGCCATCGGTATACAGCCCGACATCCTGCTCTGCAGGACGGACAGGCATATCGATAAGGATCTCAAGGCGAAAATAGCGCTGTTCAGCGACGTTGACCAGGATGCTGTTATTGCCGCCATCGATGTTGATTCAATATATGACGTACCGGTCGAATTTCACAATGAAGCACTCGATGAAAAGATCATAGAAAAGCTGCACATCTGGACGGGCGCTCCCGACCTTTCAAAATGGGAGTCCCTGTCGAAACGGACTGCGGGGATAAAGGATGAGGTAACGATAGGTATTGTGGGTAAGTACGTACATTTAAGGGACTCCTACAAGAGTCTGCATGAGGCATTGACGCACGGCGGTATCGCCAACAACGTCAGGATCAACCACAAATATATAGACTCGGAAGATATAGAGAAGGAAGGACCGGCAAAATATTTAAACGATGTCGACGGCATTCTGGTTCCGGGTGGCTTCGGCAACAGGGGTATAGAGGGCAAGATACTTGCCGCAAAGTATGCCCGGGAAAAGAAGATACCGTATTTCGGGATTTGCCTGGGCATGCAGATCGCTGTTATTGAATTTGCACGGCATGTCCTCAACATAAAAGACGCAAACAGCAGCGAGTTCGATGCGAAAACAAAAAATCCCGTCATAGACCTGATGCCGGAGCAGAAAGGGACGAAACAACTCGGAGGGTCCATGAGACTGGGTGCCTATGAGTGCAGGATCAAGGCCGGCACCCATGCTTCAAGGGCATACGGCAAGGACATCATCTATGAGAGGCACAGACACAGGTATGAGTTCAACAACGATTACAGGGAAGATGTGGTATCGAAGGGCATGGTTATAAGCGGCGAATATCCGGGAAAGAAGCTTGTCGAGATCATCGAACTGAAGAACCATCCATGGTTCCTCGGGTGCCAGTTCCATCCGGAGTTCAAATCAAAACCCATCAGTCCGCACCCCTTATTCGTCCATTTCATCAAGGCTTCGCTCAAGAAAAATTCACATCGTTGAGACTATGGACAGCAAAGTAAAAACTTTAAATATAAACGGCGTAAAGATCGGGGGAAAGAACAGATTGGTCCTTATTGCGGGTCCCTGCGTGATCGAAAATGAATCGATGACCATGAGTATCGCGGAGAAATTGAAATCCATCACCTCGAAGCTCGGCATTGACCTTATATTCAAGGCGTCCTACGACAATGCAAACAGAACATCCATAAACTCCTTCAGGGGACCCGGACTGAAAAAGGGGCTTGAAATCCTGTCAAGGATCAAGGATAAATATAACCTGCCGATACTCTCGGACGTTCACAGCACGGAGCAGATAAAGCCGACAGCACAGGTCCTGGATATAATACAGATACCCGCTTTTTTGAGCAGGCAGACCGATCTGCTCGTTTCAGCCGGGGAAACCGGCAGGGTTATAAATATCAAAAAGGGACAATTCATGGCACCATGGGACATCAGGCATGCGATCAAGAAAGTGGAATCAACCGGCAACCGCAGGATCATCATAACAGAACGCGGATATACATTCGGATATAACATGCTGGTAAACGACTTCCGTGTCATACCGATCATGAGGGACTTCGGCTACCCGGTTGTGCTTGACGCAACGCACAGTGTGCAGCTGCCGTCCGCAGCAGAGGGGGTTTCCGGAGGACAAAGAGAATATATCGAAATACTCGCCAAGGCGGGCGCTGCCGTCGGTATCGACGGCCTCTTCCTCGAGGTGCATCCCCAGCCCGACAAGGCCCTGAGTGACGGTGCAAATTCCCTGAAGTTAGACAGGCTCGAGAAATTGTTAAAGACTATAAAGGTGATAGATGAAATCATTAAAAAAGATTGATGTCCTCAAAGAGGCAAAAAAAGTATTGAAAACAGAAGCGGACAGCGTCTACAGGCTCATAAACCATATCGACCGGCAATTCTTGCTGGCGGTGGATACCATCCTGGCCACAAAAGGCAAGGTGGTCATAACGGGCATAGGGAAATCAGGGCTCGTGGGACAGAAGATAGCATCGACGATGACGAGCACCGGCACCCCCGCTTACTACCTGCATCCGTCAGAGGGGGCACACGGGGATCTCGGTATCCTGGGTAAGGACGACGTCCTGATCGCCCTGTCGAACAGCGGGGAATCGGAAGAGGTCTTAAACATCATCCCCTTTGTCAGAAGACTCGGCATAAAGCTCATAGCGATCGTGGGCAACAGGACTTCGACGCTTGCAAAAGGTGCGGACATCCTGATTCACGTACCCGTAGAAAAAGAGGCATGTCCCTTTGGTCTTGCGCCGACGGCCAGCACGACGGCAGAGCTTGCAATAGGCGACGCTATCGCAGTTACCCTGCTTCTGAAAAGGGGGTTCACCAAGAACGATTTTGCCATGTTTCATCCGGGCGGATCGCTCGGAAAAAAGCTCCTCACCAGGGTGGAAAACCTCATGCATACCGGAGACGAAATACCCTCTGTTTCTACAAGCGCAACAATGAAGGACGTACTGGTCGAGATCACATCGAAACGCATGGGACTGACCGGCGTTTATGATGCTCGGCAAAGGCTTGCAGGCATCATAACGGACGGCGATCTCAGAAGGGCACTCGAACGGTATCCGGATTTACTGGAAAAAACAGCCTCAGAGATCATGACACGAAACCCGAAACGAATAGAAAAGACCGCACTCGCGGTAAAGGCCCTGAATATTATGGAAACATACGCTATTACGTCCCTGTTCGTAACCAGGAACGGCCGTATGGACAAGCCCATCGGCATAATCCACCTCCACGATATGCTGAAGGCAGGGATCGTGTAGCGACCCAGGAATACCATGAAAATAACAAAAAAAGAGCTGATAAACAAACTAAAATATATAAAATTCCTTATCCTCGATGTTGACGGCGTGCTGACGGACGGCAAGCTCATCTACAACAGCGACGGCATAGAGTTGAAGGCCTTTGACGTCAAGGACGGTTACGGACTCGTGCGCCTGAAACAATCCGGCGTCAGGCTCGGCATCATAACGGCAAAGTCCTCGAGTATCGTCGAAACAAGGGCCAAAGACCTCGGTATCGATGCCCTGTACCAGAATGCCGGCAACAAGCTTACGGCTTACAACGATATAAAGGCGAAGTATAGCATCACCGATGATGAGATAGCATACATCGGCGATGATGTGCCTGACCTTGTTGTACTGCGGCAGACCGGAGTACCGATAGCGGTGCACGATGCCGTAGAAGCAGTAAAAAAGACAGCCGTTTACATCACAAAAAAATGCGGCGGCAACGGGGCTGTGAGAGAGGTTGCAGAGATTATCTTGCAGGCAAAGGGCACCCCGTTGTCATGAGGGAAAAGATTGCGCCGTGAGCAATAAATCTCCGTCGAACAGGGTCAAATAACCCATGAGAACAAGGCAGAAGATTGCACGGACGCTGGTCTACCATGGAACGAATGCCGTCCTGTTTTTTTTCCGGCTGTTTCCTCTCAGTTTCGATACGTGGCTCGGTGCGAGACTCGGAAGGCTTGCATATCATGTTCTGAAAAATGAGAGAGAAAAGGGCATCAGCAACCTGCTGAAAGCTTTCCCCGGCAAGGACAGACTATGGGCACGGCAGCAGCTCAAAAAAAGCTTTGAAGGCTTCGGCAGAAGTATCATGGAATTGGTCAAACTGGACACCATCGTCAGACACATCGATGATTATATACATGTCGAGAACTTTGACGCCTTTGAACAGGCACTGGTAAAAGGGAAAGGCATCCTCTGGATCACAGGACACATCGGCAACTGGGAACTCATGCCTGTGTACTTCGCTCAGAAGGGATATGAAACGTACGTCGTTGCAAAACAATTGTACGACCCGAGAATGGACGGTCTTATCAACGGATTACGGGAGAAATACGGAGTACACCCTGTGCTCAGGGGCAGTGAAGGCTCGGGGAAAAAGATACTCAGGGCACTGAGATCCAATGCAATACTCGGTATGCTGATAGATCAGGACACGGACGTCCAGGGCGTTTTTGTCAACTTTTTCGGCGACAAGGCCTTTACACCGCGGGGGGCAGCCGACCTTGCCCTGAAAGCCGGGGCCGGCATTGTTGCAGGCTTTATCACCAGGACGGATTCCGGACACCATGTCATAACGCTCCACAACCTCATTGTTCCTTTAAAAACTTCAAATTATGAGGACGATGTTGCAGCATTGACCCAGGCCATGACTATCGCAATCGAGCAGCACATACGGCAGCACCCGTCCGACTGGGTATGGATGCACTCGCGATGGGCGAAACGGCCTCCGGCAGAGAGCTCCCATTAACCCAAAAAAGCATTTGAAAATAAAGAAGTTTGTGCAGTGAGTGATAAGCCTGTGTCTCCGCCTGAGACGGATCAGTCCTTTGGCTGAAAACAATGGTATTCTTCGAATATGAACAATAAAGGAATATTATTATCCTGTCATTGCGAGCCGCCTTTGGCGGAGAAGCAATCCCTATGCCTTTAGATTGCCTCGTCGTTCCACTCCTCGCAATGACAAACGTACCGTGGACTTCGAGCGGCTTAAACCGTTTAAACTGTTTAAATAGTTAAGAAGGTGGATCGCACGCCCCTTTACTAAAGGGTGGATTAAGCAGATCGCAGAATTGATCTTCACCAGAAAAGAATCCGCCTGAGGAAGAGAATGACCAGACTTTCCTATTATATTTTTCGGGTTAAAAAGTAGTTCTTTATCTTTATAAGTTGTGATAAATAAATACAGTAATGTTCACGTTGAACTTTTGGAAATGAATAATGATATGGTACAAATCAAATGAATATATAT
>DAHXOM010000239.1 GCA_027364825.1 bacterium
GTAATATGGTTTGTATATTAATTTATTAGGGGGAAATCTCAGATGAAAAAAATTATGCTCGTAGCATCAATTTTTGGTTCGCTGGTGTTCGCAGTGTACGCATCGGGTAACGGGGGGGAACAAGCGCTTGCAAAAAAAGGGGGCGACCTTTTTGCAACCAAAGGCTGTACCGCATGCCACACTATTGGTAAAGGAAAGCTGGTAGGACCCGACCTCAAGGGTGTAACAAAGGCAATGACGACAAAATGGCTCGAAGCCTGGTTAAAAGACCCGAGTAAAATGCTAAAAACAGATAAACATGCACAAGCCTTGCAAAAGGAATACGGCTTACCCATGCCGAACCAGAACCTGACCGATGAAGACATTCATGCGTTGATTTCCTTTTTTAAGGCAAACGATCAGGCTAAAAAATAGCCCGGTCATATTTGCATAAGTTCCAGTTCCGTCATTCCCGCAAGAAGTAAACAGAAATCCAGAAATATGAAGGCTGGATTCCTGTTTCCGCAGGAATGACAAATTTACCGGAGTAAAACACATGAATAAATACAAAGTGAGATTGAGAAGTTTACCCTCTTTTCGTGAAGAAGTCTTATGCATGATGGGATGCCCTATACACACCGATGCGGGTATGTATGTCCAGAGTGTCCCGAAGAATGCATATGAAGAGGGTTATTTAATCGCGAGATCTCCGAACCCTTTTGCCTCAGTATGCGGAAGGGTATGCGCTGCCCCCTGCGAAGATGCATGCAGGAAAGGCAAAGTCAATATCGGCGAGCCTATTACGATTCGGTCCCTGAAAAAATTTCTCGGTGAACGCTACGGCGCAGAATCAAAACAGCCCGACACCCAGGACAAACTTTTAACAGGGTTTGTCCCGACCAGTCATGGGTGGGACATGGATGCGCCCTTGCTCTCAAAACAAAAAAAGAAAAACAAGAAGGTCGCTGTTATCGGTGCCGGTGTCGGAGGGCTTGCGTGCGCTCATGACCTCGCACTCAGAGGATACAGTGTAACCGTATTCGAGGCTTCGGATACCGCTGGTGGTATGGTTCGGTTCGGCATACCGCGGTACCGCTTACCGAACTATGTGCTCGAAAAGGAAATCCAGAAGATCGTGGACCTTGGCGTGGAGATAAAATACAAGACACCGATTACACAAGCATTTGGAATAAATGAATTAAAAAAACAGGGTTATGAGTCGATATTCATTGCCGTAGGAGCCCAGAGCGGAAGGAGCCTGGACATAGAAGGCAGTGATCTGAGCGGTGCCATAAAGGCGATCGAGTACCTTGTAAGCGGGAACAAGGGGCTAAAATACAATCTCGGGAAAAGGGTGGTTGTAATAGGAGGAGGACTTGTTGCACTGGATGCAGCCCGTGACGCACTCCGCACCCTCATGGAAAATGTCCAGAAAGAACGTACCATTCCTACTGCGGAAGAAAGTGAAGCGGCAGAACAGAGAATATTTGAGACCCTTGATGTTGCAAGAGCGGCACTTCGTGCGGGCGCTATCGAAGTGAATGTCGTAAGCCTCGAATCCATGGACCAGATGCCTGCTGCAAGAAGTATTCAGGGCAAGGCCGAGCTGATAGAGACAAAGGACGAGGGCATAATCTTTTCCCCTTCATGGGGGCCAAAGAGGATCATCGGTGAAAACGGGAAGGTAAAGGCCGTAGAATTTAAAAAGGTTGTTTCTGTCTTTGATGAACAAGGCAGGTTTAATCCTACCTTTGATGAAACCGTTACAAAGACCTTTGAAGCGGATTCCGTCATCATGGCTATAGGACAGGCAATCGACCTGTCTTTTTTAAAGGGTGATGAAAAAATAGATATCTCACCCCGCAGGACCATAAAGATTGATGTAAGCACATTGGCTACCACGGCAGAAGGCATATACGCCGGCGGTGATGCCGCGTTCGGACCACGCAACCTTATAGATGCAATTGCCGACGGTAAAAAGGCGGCAGCAGCTATTGACGGGTATCTGTCTAAAAAAACCAGGCAGACAGCCTACCATGTTAACGTCGAGACCCTGCCCGTAGAAGAATACAAAATGCCGGAAAATTACGACGTTTATCCCAGAGAAATACCGCCGCAGCTCGAACCGGAGAGAAGGATCGGCCTGCAGGAGGTAGAACAGTCCTATACGGAAACAGAGGCACACGTTCAGGGAGCGAGGTGCCTGCAGTGCCATACAAGCCCTGTTTATAATTCCGACCTCTGTATTTTATGCGGAAGGTGCTCGGATATCTGCCCGGAAGATTGCTTTTCATTTGTTCCACTCGAAGAGGTAGACATCAGCGACGAAGACAAAAAAAACATCTATAATAACTTAGGCTATAGGGAAAACGAACCGGTCACGGTCCTGTTGAAGGACGACGAAAAATGCATCAGGTGCGGACTGTGCGCCCATATCTGTCCGACCGGGGCAATGACCATGGAAAGAATTATCGTTAAGGAGGAACCTGTACATGCCGGACAGTACTAAAGAAGGAAAAGAAACACAGGCACAAATTTCAAGGCGGCGTTTTTTGTCGTACCTTGGGGGCGGCTTTATTCTTGGGGGGTTTTTACTGCAAGGGTTTGCTGCACTGAGGTCATTATTCCCAAAGGTGTTATATGAACCGCCTACAAAATTCAAGGTGGGAGCACCATCCGACTTTCCGGAAGGGGTAAGGTTTTTGCCGGAACACAGGTTGTTCATAATAAGGAATGATGACAGGTTTCACTGCATCTCTGCCATATGTACACATCTTGGATGTACGGTGAACCTTGCCCAGTATTCCCCGCCCAAGACCTATGATTCAACATCCGGCAAGCCGGTTTCTGAGACCTTTGAGTTTCATTGTCCCTGTCACGGTTCAAAGTACCGGGAGGACGGCAATATCTATGCAGGTCCCGCACCATCACCCCTGCCATGGTACAAACTTTATCTTGCCCCTGACGGTCAGCTCGTTGTCGACACCAATACTTCGGTTAGTCATGATTTCAGGTTGAAGGTATGAGGGAGTGGATATGAAAAAAAAGATTAAGACATTTATAAGGAATTTGGTATGGACGTACAGTCCTGCCACGGAGAGAGAAGCATCCGATGCAACAGCGAGGAATTTCCTGCTGCACTGGTTTCCGGCAAAGACAACAACCAGGAGCATGTCCTTCAGCTACTCAATGGCTCTGGGAACAATCATATTTGCCCTGTTTTCGATCCTTACCATAACCGGACTTATCCTCATGTTTTTGTACGTGCCGTCCGTGGAAAGGGCCTACTGGAGTATTAAAGATTTAGAATTTGTTGTGCCGTATGGATGGTTTATCCGTGATCTTCACCGGATAGCCGCACAATTAATGGTAGCAACCGTGTTCATACATCTTATGAGGGTATTTCTTACCGGTGCTTATAAAAACAGCGAAAAGATAACCGGCAGCTATAGACCTCTGAACTGGTGGATAGGCCTTGCCCTGCTTCTCATAACAATGATGCTTTCCTACACAGGGTACCTGCTTCCGTGGGACCAGCTTGCTTTGTGGGCAATCACGATTGGTGATCATATCGCATTGTCCGCTCCTCTTGTGGGTCCGGCTATTAGCAAGGTACTGATAGGCGGGACAATCATCGACCAGAACACCCTGATCAGATGGTATGTGGCACATGTATTTTTCCTGCCTGTGTTGATATTCATGCTGCTGCTGTGGCACATGTGGAGAATACGGAAAGACGGAGGGCTCGCTGCTGTAGAAGCGCTCGGCATCGAGAGAATAAAGCAGGACAAGGTGGTTGCAAAGGGAAAGACCTATAGCCTTATGGGAATAACGACCGGTATCACGCCTACCATTACCCAGTACAGGGTACGGGGAGAGACGGTAAGCTCTTCCCCCTACGTTACACGCAGGATACTCATGATCTTCGTCATGGTAACCGCTGTCACCATGGCCCTTGCATTTTTTATCAAAGCCCCGCTTGAACAGCCCGCAAGCCTGATGTGGACGCCGAACCCTGCAAAAGCACCGTGGTATTTCCTGTGGCTTCAGGAGCTTGTTGCCGACACCACGATAAGGATTAAAGGGCTTACCATAAGCGGCGGACTTGTAGGCGGCATCGTTATACCTACTTTTCTGTTTTTATTCGCAGGACTCTGGCCGCTGCTGGACAAAAGCACGGATCAGGCAATAGGGGTATGGTTTCATAAGAGCAGAAGGCTGCAAAATGCGGCATTCCTGTTCATCTGCGCGGTTATCATAATTCTCATCTATGTCGGCGCGGTAATGAGAGGACCTTATTGGCATATTTATATGCCGTGGCAGCAGTGGATAAAAATGCCCACAAGGTTTTAAATCCTAAGGAGGAATTATAATGTTCAAGAAGGATCCATTATTGTTATTGATAGGGGGATTACTGTTATTCGCACTGACAGTTGCGATGATCTACAAAGAGAACCATCCTGAATGGATGCAGTATCAAAACAGTTTTGCAAAGGTAGCGAGCCATACCATTGGACAGGAAAGGGCGAAAACAATCGATACAGGTTTATTACAACTCTACATCCCTTCTTTGAATAGAGTTGACCGGTGCATAACCTGCCATCAGGGGTATGATATACCGGGAATGGAACATGCAAAAGAGCCTTTTACGACGCACCCGGATCTGCCGTTCATGCAATACCATAAGTTTTCAAAATATGGTTGCACGATATGTCACGGCGGACAGGGATATGCTACTACTCTCAAGGCTGCACACGGGAATGTCGAACACTGGGATGAACCGCTTCTTGATAAAAAACTGGGAGAAAAGTACGGACTGCAGGACCCGGGGCATATCATGGAGATCAATTGCAATACCTGCCACAGGGACAATGAAAACGTAGCATGGCTAAACTATATAAATCAGGCGGAAGAGCTGGTAAAAGAAAAGAATTGCGCAACCTGTCACATCATCAACGGTAACGGGGGCAGATTAGGTCCTGACCTTACATTCGAAGGGGATAAGAACCCGGAGCTGTTCGACTTTTCGAATGTTAAAAAAGGGCCAAAGACGGCATTTAACTGGCTCTATCGGCACTTCAAGGATCCCGCAGGTGTAACAAAGGGCAGTGTAATGCCGGATTTCGGGTTTACGGATGAACAGGCAAGGGCACTGACAATGCTTGTATTGAGCTGGAGAAAAATCAACCTGCCCTATCAGTATATACCCAAGTCGGGTGTAAACCTGCCGACACAAACCGCTCAATCGGTACAACAAGTTCAAGAACATAAAACTGTTCAAAAAGCTCAAACCGTTCAAGCTGTTAAATCCGTTCAAAAGGTTCAAGCCGTTCAAACCGCTCAAAGGGTTCCAACCGTTCAAGCGGACGTTGCACAAGGGAAAAAGGTCTTTGAGACAAAGGGCTGCGCCGCATGCCATACCATTGGGAAGGGCAGGCTGGTTGGACCCGACCTCAAGGGGGTAACACAGACAAGAACAACAAAATGGCTGAAAGACTGGCTCAAGAATACTACAAAAATGCAGGCATCGGATCCGACTGCAAAACAACTACTGGAAGAATACAAAGTACCCATGCCCCAGCAAGACCTTACCGATAAAGAGATCGATTCGCTCATCGATTATTTCAAATCAACGGAGAGCGGTACCGGCAAATAACAAACAGGGGACACAATAATGAAAAAGTTAAAAACTTATTCTTCTTTGTTTCTGAGAATCGGGCTTGCCTGTGCATTTCTATCAAATTCCTTGCAGGCATTTCTCGCTCCGGATGAGTTTGTTAAACTGCTGAACAGCTCGTTCATCATACATCTTCTGCCGGTAAGTTCGGTTACTTTTGTACATTTTATCGGATTCAGCGACGGCATGGTTTCCCTTCTGCTGGTCCTCGGCGTTTATCCACAGTATGTTGCCGTGTATGCAGGCCTTTGGCTGATCGGTGTTATGGCGACATTCGGTATTTATGATTACGGGGACATCCTGGAACACATTGCGTTCTTTTCGATCGCTGTTTATCTGATTTTCAACGGAAGCGATGTATGTTCGGTAACAAAAACGAAGAATAAGGTTTTATAAGAACATTACATTAATCCCCCTTTTTCCCCCTTTAGTAAAGGGGGAAAAAGGGGGATTTTAAAGCTTGGGTTGCTCTCCATTTTCAAGAAGGGAGAGAAGGTATTTTTTATTGATAAAAACTAAATCTAAAGAGGAGGAGAATGTATGGGAAAGGACACTTTGTTTTCGAAAATCAACTCTGAGAGGATTATGAAATCGGGAATGGGGATGCTGCAAAGATCCGGCGGGATACTGGGGTTATTAAGCCTGCTGTGGGTAGTTGCACTGGCTTTACCAAAGGATGCGCATGCAATTCCAAGCTATGCGCGTCAAACCGGGTTTGCCTGCGATATATGCCACACCGTCTATCCGCATCTGACACCGTTCGGCAGGGATTTTAAAACACACGGGTATGTTATGGACACCGCAGAATGTGTAAAGGCAAGTGGGAATGCACAAATGTGCGGGGTGGACATTAACAGGATCCCCATGGTGTCCGCAAGGATAGTTTCCATGTGGAGCAACCAGGCAGGCGGAAACAATGGTATTGTACCAAGGGGCATTACAACAGCAGGCCAGGGATTTATGTCCTTCCCTTCAGGGTATAATGACACTGAGACTTTTAACCTTGTAGCTGATTCGAGTATCTACTTTGGCGGCAAGATCGCCCCGAACATGGGGACGTTCCTCGAATTTACGGGCATAGACGATGAAGGCGGCAGTCTGGGCCTCGGCGCTGTTGATTTTGCAGTTACAGCACCCGATACAACACTCGGCGGCAAATCGCTTGTTTACGGAATTCGGGGAGTTGACAGTGTGTTTACCGGGGATCCGTCAAATTCGCTCGGCATGTGGGGATTGACCTCACAGCTTATGGGTATGAGCACCCATAATACACTGTACGATCCCAACAGGGCGATGGTTGAAGGCGGGGAACTGTACGGTATGTGGGGTAATTTTAATGACGGCGGCCTCTTCGCCACCATAGGGTTTTATCACCCAACGGGTAGTCAGACCTCCGGCAGTTTTGTGCAGGGTAACATAGCAGGCAGCGGTGCACTTAATACAAGCAACGTCGATGTAGCCCCGCGTCTTGCATATTACTTCCCCGCATATAATAACATATATGCTGAGATAGGTGCATCAGGCTATTTCGGCAAAGAGGGTATGATTGCACCAACAGCAACTACCTTCGGTAATTATAACGACAGCTACTACAACTATGCGGTGGATGCCCAGGTACAGTATATCGGGGATAAGAACCTTGCAGAGCTGTTTGCCATCTATCAGGGCCAGAACGATAACCACTTCTACGGACAGGACATGTACTCCGGCACGGATTACGGCGCGAACGGAACCAGTGTCCAGAGAAATGGGTTTGGCCTATCGGCGGACTACTATTACCAGCGGACATACGGTGTCTATGTGAAATATCTCTATCAGAGTTCCGACAAGGTAAAAGACATCAATGTGTCCGGCGCAATCCTCGGTCTGTCATGGTATCCGGTTGAAAATGTCCAGCTTATGATCGAACAGGCACTCTACAGTACCTACAACCCCGGCCTTGCGCAGTACGGCGACACCAGCCTTGCAGCATCCGATTTCAATGTGACTTCGGTAAAACTCGAATTCCTGTTTTAAAATAATATTTTCAGACAGTTCACAGCACCCCGGCTTCCCCGGGGTGCTGTCTTTATTGAAACGCAATTTTGACTGATCCCCTCTGGCTGAGAACCTACGGGAAAAGATTCGACTCTGTGTTCCCTACTGTTAGGATTGAAAACTAATATATAC
>DAHXOM010000241.1 GCA_027364825.1 bacterium
AAAAGGAGGCAAACAATGATTGGTATAGTTTCTTACGGCGGTTACGTACCAAAACGCAGGCTGAACAGGATGTCGGTGATTCAGGAGATGGGATGGTACATACCTGCATTGATGATGGTTGCCAACGGAGAGCGTTCGATGTGCAATTGGGACGAAGATAGTCTGACCATGGCAGTGGCATCGGCAAGAGACTGCGTTTCCGGATTTGACAAATCGAAGATCGACAGCGTGCTGCTTGCGACAACAACCCCCCCGTTCGCAGACCGGCAAAATGCCGGCATTGTTGCGACAGCGCTCAATCTCAGGGAGAATATCGTGACTGCGGATTTTACCTCTTCTTTGAAATCCGCAACGACAGCGCTGATTGCCGGACTCGAATCTATAAAGAGCGGTGAAAAAAAAGCCGTTCTTGTATCTGCTTCGGATCACAGGAAAACACGGTCCGCAAGTTTCTATGAAATGTGGTTTGGTGATGGTTCGGCATCACTCCTTCTGGGAGAAGAGAATGTCATAGCGGAGTACAAGGGTTCGTACTCTCTGTCGCTCGATTTTGTTGATCACTATAGAGGTGCGATGCAGGAATTTGATTATACATGGGAAGAGCGGTGGATCCGTGATGAAGGTTATGAAAAAATCATTCCTCAATCCATAAACGGGCTTTTAAAAAAGTACGGGCTGACGATCAAGGATGTATCAAAGGTTGTTTACCCCTGCTTTATATCGAGGGAACATAAAGGCATAGCCAAAAAGATTGGTGCATCGAAGGAACAGGTTATCGATAATATGCATGAGGTCACCGGTGAAACAGGTGCAGCACATCCGCTGGTCATGCTTGCCGCTGCCCTTGAACAGTCAAAACCGGGAGACAAGATCGTTGTTGCAAGCTTCGGGCAGGGCAGTGATGCTCTCCTGTTTGAGGTGACCGGAAACATAACAAAGTTCGCCCCAAGAACAGGGATAAAGGGCTCGCTTGCAATCAGAAAAGAAGAAGCAAGTTACGCAAAGTTCCTGAAGTTCAACGGTCTTATCAATGCGGAAACCGGTATACGGGCGGAAGCTGCGACGCAGACCGCACTGACAACGCTGTGGCGCAACAGGAAGATGATACTCGGCTTCGTCGGCGGGAAATGTAAGAAATGCGGTACCGTACAGTACCCGAAAACGAACGTTTGCGTCAATCCGAAGTGTAATGCGTTCCATACGCAGGAGGACTACGAGTTTTCGGACAAGGATGCAAAGGTCATGTCCTTTACCGGAGATTATCTTGCGGTGGCTGTAGAGCCCCCGGTCCTCTATGGCATGGTGCAATTTGACGGCGGCGGAAGAACACTGCTCGATTTTACGGACTGTGATCTCGAGAACGTTCAGGTCGGTCAGGCAATGAAGCTGTCCTTCCGGAAGAAATACTACGATAAGGAGCGGGGTTTTACGGGTTATTTCTGGAAAGCGACCTTAAAATAGCTTAAAGGAGACAAAAACATGTCAACAGGCATTAAAGATAAAGTAGCGATAATAGGAATGGGATGTACAAAGTTCGGCGAGCGGTGGGATGCCGGTGCCGAAGACCTTATGGTGGAGGCCTTTGAAGAGGCCATTGCCGATGCGGGTATAGAGAAGAACCAGATCCAGGCCGCGTGGCTGAGCGATTGCTTTGAAGAAATACACATCGGCAAAAGTGCACTTCCGTTATCCTTGACCCTGAGACTGCCGAATATACCTGCAACCAGGGTGGAAAATTTCTGTGCAAGCGGAACCGAAGCGTTCCGGGGAGCTGTCTACGCAGTTGCTTCAGGTGCATGTGACATTGCGCTTGCACTTGGAGTGGAAAAATTAAAAGATATCGGATACGGGGGCCTGCCGAACTCCGGTTCCAACAGCGGCTCGTTGAACTGGTTATGGATGCCGAACATGACAGCACCCGGTGCTTTTGCCCAGCTCGCAACGGCATACGCTGCCAAGTATAAGTATTCTATCGATGACTTAAAGCGCGTTCTGGCGCATGTATCCGTAAAAAGCCATGCGAACGGCGCACTCAACCCGAAAGCACACCTGCGTACACCTATTACCGAGGACCAGGCCATATCTTCACCCATGGTAGCACATCCGCTCGGGTTGTATGACTGCTGCGGTGTGAGCGACGGTGCAGCAGCTGCCATTGTTACAACGCCGGAGATTGCAAAGAAACTCGGTAAAAAGGACCTTGTTACCGTGAAGGCATTGCAGCTGGCTCTCAGCAACGGAGAAGAGGTGCAGTTCAACGAATGGGACAGCACCTATTTTGTAAGCACCACGAAGGCGAGTGTGGTTGCCTATAAAGAGGCAGGTATCAAAGATCCGAGGAAAGAGCTCAGTATGATGGAACTGCACGATTGTTTTTCAATCACAGAACTCATTACCTATGAGGACCTCGGCATATCCCCGCGGGGCGGCGCGCCCAAGGATGTCCTGGATGGATTTTATGACCTGAAAGGCGGCGGTGTTCCCGCGCAGGTTGACGGCGGCTTGAAATGCTTCGGGCACCCCATCGGTGCATCGGGACTCCGTATGCTGTATGAAATGTACCTCCAGCTCCATGGCAGGGCGGATCAGAGACAGCTCAAGGATCCAAAGCTCGGTCTTACTCATAACCTTGGCGGATTCCCGTTCATGAACGTTGTCAGTATAGCCATTGTCGGTAAAGAAGGAGTATAAAAAGTAGTGAGGGATGAGCAGCGAGTAGCGAGGGGATAACAGCGATGGAAGAGGGGAAAGGGGGCGACGAAAGAGCCAAACCTAAATTCCTCCGGATGCCGGTTCACGGTTGAAACCGGCGTGCTTATACTATAACAAGAGGATGGATCATGGAGCTTTATAAGTATACACACCAGAAACTGGGTGAAGAGATAGAGGCCATATCAGGCCATTATTCACTGGAAAAAGAAGAGCAGTTTACCTACAAGGGCAGACAGGTTTGTTACTGCACCGGTTACAGCGTAGTTGATACCTCGTGCTGTGGTCCCGGGGGCTGCGGGTTTGCATTTGTAGCCGGCTACATTGTAAACTGGAAAAACAACAGGGACAGCAATGGCGCAGATACTTCGGATATTGAGCCTATTATAAGCAGCGAAGAGAAACAGGAACTCAAGGCATTACTGACAAAGTCAGCGCATGTCCTGCAGGTTAATTTCTGGACACCTCAGACAGCACGGGTTAAACCGTAAATTCCCACTATCTCTATAACCCTGGCTCAATACTCTTAAGGTGTCCGGAATAAATTCGTTTATTCCTTGACAATACGATATTTGTATGGTTTCCGTCTTTATATGAAAACCATATATATAT
>DAHXOM010000246.1 GCA_027364825.1 bacterium
GAATTATAGGAAAGAAGTTCGTTGTACTCTTTGATCTTTGCGGGAAAATAATCAAGGAATTCTTTGGTCTTTTCAACAAAGCCTTCCGGTATATCCTTGGATACGCCGCCTATCCTTATATAGTTATACGTAAGTCTGGCACCGCACGTCATTTCAAAAAGATCGTTGATAAATTCTCTCTCCCGAATACCGAAAAGGAACGGTGTAAAGGCTCCCATATCTGCAGAGAAGGACCCAAAGGCTATAAGATGGCTTGATATCCTGTTTAACTCAGCCATGATCACCCGTATGATCTGGGCCCTGCGGGGTATTTCTATATTGAGAAGCTTCTCAACGGTCATTGCATAAGCAAGGTTGCAGTTCATTGAGGCGAGATAATCGAGTCTGTCGGTGAATGGAGTGAACTGGGGGTATGTTACCCTCTCGGCTATTTTTTCGAGTGCCCTGTGAAGATAACCGATGTATGGTTTCGCACCACGTAACACCTCACCATCCGTCGTTACAAGCAATCTGAGCACCCCGTGAGTGCTCGGGTGCTGGGGACCCATATTTATCTGCATGAATTTTTCATCAACATTGGCCATTTAAACATCCCACGTGTGGTATTGTTTTGGATACACATAATCCTTACGCATAGGATGACCCTCCCAATCTTCAGGCATGAGTATCCGTCTGAGATCCGAGTGTCCGTCAAATATGATGCCGAGAAGGTCGTACGCCTCGCGCTCATACCAGTTGGCCCCCGGCCAGACACTCTCGACTGTCTGGACATGCGGATTATTCCTATCTAATTCTACCTTTATTGCAATCTTATGTTTATGATTCATAGAGCCGAGGTGATAAACAACAGCCATTTTCCCCTGTTCCTTCAGATCCACACCGCTCAGGCATATGAGGGATTTAAAATCCATGCTCTCTTCCGTCTTGAGGAACCTGCACACGTCGACAACGGAGTCAGGTTCTACAATGACAGAAGGGGGAAATGTGTTTTCCACAAACTGTTTTATTTTACCGTTGAATTTCCCGGACAATATCTCGTAGATCTGCTTCGGTTCCATTATTTTTTCACCAGATTTTTTTCTTCCATTACCTTTTTCTGCAGCTTCATGATCCCTTCTATCAATGCTTCGGGCTTTGGAGGGCATCCGGGAACATAAACATCGACGGGTATTATCTTATCAACACCTTTCAGAACGGAGTAAGAATCTTTGAAGAATGGTCCTCCCGTATTCGCGCAGCTGCCCATTGCAATGACGTATTTCGGAGACGGCATCTGCTCATAAAGTCTCTTTACCCTGTCAGCCATCATATGCGTGATGGTGCCCGCTACGATCATAAGGTCTGATTGTCTCGGTGATGCCCTGAATATTGCCCCAAACCTGTCGAGATCATAACGTGATGCGCCAGCCTGCATCAGCTCGATACCGCAGCACGCGGTAGCGAACAGCATGTACCACAACGATGATTTCTTCGACCAGTTCAGGAACTTATCAACATTGGTAAACAGTATGTTATCCGGTAATTTATCTTCTAATACACCCATTATTTTTTCTCTTCACTTTCTGCAAGATTGCCGAGGTCTTTAACCCAGTCAAGGTCCCCCATATTCCACACATAGGCAAAACCGACAAGGAGGACAACAATAAATACAAGCACGTCCCAGAACGCTACCCAGCCAATTGATTTGAACACCATTGCCCATGGAAACAGGAATACAACTTCCACATCAAAGATAACGAATATCAGCGCGATTACATAGAACCTGACATTGAAGGTGATCCAGCTCGAGCCGATGGGCTCTTCACCGCATTCATAGTTGCCCATCTTTACGACACTCGGTTCCGCAGGCCTCACCAATCTTGCCAATAACAAAGTTACGGCAACAAAGAGGATGCCGACTGCCAGAAACATAAATACACTTGAGAAATCTATCATCATATTTTTTTAACCTGTATACTGTATACGCTTGCTACATTAAAAAATAAAACATTGTCAAGGAATTGTAAAGTTTTCATTTAATCAAAAACACCTGCTCCTGCAAAAACAATATCATGCAATTTATTTTAAGAGCTGTCATGGGATACACCTGTTTCCCGAAATCCGAAAATAGGGCCGTCACCTTTTATATTTCCCTCTAAAGAAGGGCAAGGGGGTTATCGTTTAAAGGACATGCTTAATTTGTCAAAGTAAACCCCTTTCCGCCAGAGGACGGATCTTCTCCAAAGGCGAATGTCAGCCATAGGATGATCAGTCCTTTTGCTGAAGCCTATGGCTCAAGTCCTCGGGCTGAAAATGGCGGGGATTTCCAACGGGGTAAAAGATTTGTCCCCGTCTTCTCCACGGTCAATATTCAACAACATCTTCGCCCTCTCTATGCTTTACTTCATTGATGCAGAAATTGATAAAGCGGCTCTTGATCTGCTCGTTGGCCAACGCCCTCTTCACCGGAGGGAGCCGTTGAATGGCCCCCAATAACCTGTTCAAGAACCGTGAGGTGAGCCCTGCCTGGTCATCAAAAATCAGGTGTTGAAGCCTTCCCCGCTCAAGGGTCATCCTTAGGATTCGTTCCAGGGTGCTCTCAGGGGTCAACACTTTCTCTTTCCGCCTTTTCATCTTCATGGCATCCTTGTGACAGGTATCGGCACAAACCCCGCATCCCAGACAGATGTCCTCATCCACCCAGGAATGAATAGGTTGCTTTTTCCCCGGTTCCGGACGGACAGCCACCATGGTGATTGCCTGGATCGGACAGGCTCTGGCGCACTTTCCACACCCTACGCATTTTGCAGTATCAACGCCGGCGAGGAACCCGCTCGTCTTCACGGCATTGTTTATTCCAAGGGTATTGATTCCCTTGAGAAAAACACAGCAACACCCGCAACAATGACAGATAAATGTAGGCCGGTTTTTCACATTGTCGCAGATCTGGACAAGACCTGCTTCCCTCGCCTGGGCAAATATATCCAACAACTCCTTCGTATCCACCTTCCGTCCTATCCCGCGTCTAAGGACAAAATCGGCTCCCCCATTGAGCTGTGTACAAATATCCATGGGGTGTCTGCATGCGTCTCCCCTGTGCATGGCCTCATGCCGGCATGAACACAGGCACACCGATCCTCCCCGGGATTCCCTGACAAGATCGCTTGCCGATTCATAAGAGAGAATTTCCGTGTAATCACCCTGCTCCAGAGCTGTCTCATGGACAAGGGTTCTCCCGCTCTGGGTATCTCCGCCAAAAAAAACTTTAGGAAACTCCGCCCTATCGTACATGTAGGCGTGGTAGAGGTAGGCAAATTTTTTCTGATCGATGTCCCCCCTCTTTCTAGCCATTGCGCTGACGTCGAACAAGCCTATGAGCGGTGGAGAGATTACATAATACCATTCCTTCTTTTCCTCTCTATAGACATCAAAGACCAGGGCCTTTTTGGCCATACGGTCAAGGAGGGGCTCAAGTTCTTTCTCGCTCCTGCCCGTCTGTTTGGCGATAGCAGAGAGTGGAGAGGGTTTAAGAGGCATGGTAGCAGCAAGCCTGGCTTCATCTTCCGTGTATAGGATCTTGAGAATATCGTAGAGCTCTTCGGATGGTGGAAGGCCGGATTGGGTCTGATCAAGTCTCCTCTGAAGATCTAGATATTCCTCTTTTGCGTTAAATAAGTGTCCCATATACCTTCCTTAGAAACCTTCTGAAAAAACAACGGAGGGAGTAAGATTCTTCGCATGAGGCGAATCCGCCTTTGGAGGAGAACCCACGATCCACTTGCGCGGATAACGGTTTTCAATGTCCAAACAGGGTAAGAACATAAGGTAATAAACTGTATGTCAAATCCCAAACGATTGTCAATATGCCAAGATTTTATGACCGATGTGGTTTTACATGCTTTGTCATCGTTTTACCCTGTTTTTATGAGAGAGGGAAGTACAGTTAATTATGCATAATTATATATCACCATATTTCTGCCTTCCCCTGCCCTTCGCATGCTCTACCCTCCCGGCGTTCTGATTCAACCCTGTCCAAAGTCCGTGGCTGATTCCCGTTGATTTCCCCAAAATAATAAATAGACCGCTGACCCTCATAATCTAACCGATTGGCTATTGACATAGTGTTTGAGCAATACTATAA
>DAHXOM010000249.1 GCA_027364825.1 bacterium
GTGCTATGATGCCCCATATGATATAGATAATAAATTTTAATCTGAGACTGTGTCGTATATTTTGGAACTCGCCGATAAATTTCATTCCTTGCCTCCTGTTTCCTGTTTTTTGTTCTTAAAAACAAGATTCTTGAACTGAACCCTTTCTGTTGTCGTCAATATCCTGTCCAGGTTCAGCACCAGTATGATCCTGCCCCTGTCACTGACAACGCTCGACAAATACTCCGATTCTATCCCCTGAACGATACGGGGCGGAGGTAAAACCTTTTCCGCAGGGACCCGTAAGACCTCCCTCACTCCGTCTACGATGAGTCCCGCCACTTTATCTATTACCTTTATAATGACTATCCTTGTCTTGTTCTGCGCAGTCCCTGCCGGAATCTCGAAGCGTTTCCGCATGTCTATCACCGGTATAATATCACCCCTGAGATCTATGACGCCCTCCATGAATTCCGGGGCTTTCGGTACGGGCGTTACCGGCATATATTTTACAATTTCGACTATCTTCATAATATCTATCGCATAGAATGCGCTGCCGATGCTTATAAGAATCAGCTGAACGCTGTCTTCCTTCGTGGATACCGTTTTACTGCCTTTTTTTGCATTAACGTCTATCATACCATTCATTCTGCCTTGAGCATGTCCGTTTGCTTCAGTATTTCTTCAAGTTTTAACAGGACCGTAAACCCGCCTTTACCGGTACTGATGCCCGCGAGGAACCTTATGTCCACACTGCCGACCATGTCTGCCGATTGTATCGATTCAACCGCCACCCTTTTTACACTCGGGATACTGTCTACCACAAGACCCGTCATCGTACCTTCGAAGGATATCATGATAAGCCTTGTGGCGGCGGTAAATTTTAAAAACGGCAGTCCTATGCGTTTCCTTAAATCTATAACGGGGATGATCTCGCCGCGCAGGACCGTTATGCCGAGAACAAAATCAGAGGTGTTCGGTACCGGCGTTATCTCCTTTACCCTGATGATCTCTTTCACCGTGCTGAGGTCTATGGCATACTCTTCCCCTCCGAGTCCGAAACAAAGCAGCTCCCTGTCTTTACCGTCCGTGGCATACCTCTTCAATTCGTCATTCGCCAGTTCCAACAACGGCTTTTCTTCGGCTGGTGGCCGGCTTTCTGCGGACGATACGGTGCGCCCGTTATCCTGAAGCTTCAACTCCTGTTTCACAGCAGGGGGCTTCGGCTCCGGGACAGGTGTCGCGGGTACGGGAACATCGGGCGCCGGTTTCCGGCTCTGCGTCTGCTGTTCGTGGTCAGGGACGTTATGCCTCTTGTCCTCCGCCTGTTGGTGTGCGGCAGCCTGCTGCTCTTTTGCTTTTTTTCTCAGTTTGGAAATATCCATAATCTACGCCAGACTTATCCTTATATCGTCTATGATGGCCTTTATAGCACGGTCATCTATGGTACTCATCTCTTCCCCATACCCGTACAGCAAGGCATTGTTGCAAATGGTATTGATTGTTCTGGGTATGCCGTTCGAATACTGGTAGATTACCTTTATCGCGGACAGCGTAAAGAGAGGTTCTGATCTGCCCGCTACGCGGAGCCTGAAATTTATGTACTTCTCGGTATCCTCCATGCTGAGGGACCCGAGATGATACGACATGCCTATCCTCTGCCGGAATGCGTTGTAATGCTTTGCCTGCAGCCTCTCCCGGAATTCCGTCTGTCCGATGAGGATGATCGTTATAAGGTTCATGTTGTCAAGCTGGTAGTTCGTCAGGAGTCTTATCTCATCTATGGTATCTTTCGAAGGAATCAGCTGCGCCTCATCGACAAACACAACCGGGTTGATATGTTTCTCGTAGAGTTCCGCTATTTTTTCGCTCATCTGCTCTATGATGTCCTGTTTGAAGTACTTGATGTCCTGGATACCGAGCCTCTTTGCGATAGTCTTTAGAAACTGCGTCGGCGAAAGCCTCGGGTTTATTATGTTGACGACCATAGAACTGTCGTCGAGCGAATCCATGGCTGTCCTTGATATCGTCGTTTTACCGGAACCGATATCTCCCGTTAACACGGCAAGCTCCTTTTCCTGGATCGCGAAGAGTATACGCTCGAGAGCCTCCTCATGCTGGCGTGATTTGTAAAGATACCTCGGGTCCGGTGTTTTGCTGAACGGCTTTTCATTCAATCCGTAGAAACGTTCGTACATGATTACACCTTCACTGCCTCTTCTATAAAGACCGACACGTCCAGCACGAGAACGATCTCCCCGGAACCTATGTCCGCAGCGCCCGAAATCCCCCTTACCCCTTTTAACAGTTTGCCGAGAGGTTTGATAACCACGTCCTGCTGTCCGACAAACCTGTCTGCAAGTATGCCTATCCAGCGCTCCCCGCTCCCGACCGCCACGACGTAATAATTTTCCGCTTTCCCGGTCTTTTCTGTATGGAAATTAAAGAACCTTGAGAGCCGGATGACCGGCAGAACGCTCTCCCTGAGCTTGATAACCTCTTTGTTTTCGATGAGCCTTATTTCATCCGCCTTGATAGCAAGGCTTTCATTGATGGAATTTAACGGCACTGCATAGCGTTTACCGTCAGACTCGATAAGCAGTGCCTGTATAATTGCAAGGGTAACGGGAAGGGTAAGCGTAAACCTTGTCCATTTGCCCTCCTGCGTGTCAATGTCTATCGTGCCGCTGATGAGCCTTAAGTTGGTTTTAACGACATCCAGTCCAACCCCCCTGCCTGAAACCTCGCTTACGTCCGACTTCGTGGAAAAACCGGGCAGGAACAGCATGTTAAAAAGTTCTTCCCGCGTTGGATTCGCTGTTTTATTCAGCAGCCCCTTTTCCACGGCTTTCTTCTGCACCGAGGCGAGGGAAACACCCCTGCCGTCATCCTCTACCTCTATAAGGACATGGTTGCCCTTCTGGTAAGCACGGATGGTTACTTTGCCCTTTGGGGGCTTGCCCGCGATAATCCTTTCATCGGCAGGTTCGATGCCGTGATCGATTGAGTTGCGGATTATATGCATCATGGGATCCGTCAATTCCTCGATGATCAGTTTATCCAACTCGGTATCGGCCCCGTAGAATTCCAATTCTATTTCCTTGCCGAGCTCCTTTGCTATCCTTGTTGCCGTCCTCGTGAGTTTGTCGAAAAGCTGGCTCAACGGTATCATCCTTATTTCAATGACCCCTATCTGCAGGTCCCTTATTTTCCTTTCCAGGTCCTTGATGGTCTTGCTGAGTTCGACCGCTATGCCCTTAAACCCGGTCTCCTGTCTCACGGTCTCGGCTATCTTAATCAGATTGGTCTTTGACAGTACGAGTTCACCGACGATATTCATGATATAATCAAGTTTGGATATGTCCACCCTCACGGTCTGGGCTATACCCTTGATGGAGGACGTCTCATCCATAAACCCCCTGGCGGTATTGTTGCCCTCCGCGGTTTTCTTCTCCTCGGCCGGAACAACGGATTGCCTGCGTATGTTTTGTATCTTTATGTTTTTAAAATCAAGGCCTGTGATCAGCTGGTCCTCATGCACCTTTGTCCCGAGGAGTATGTCGAATTTTATCTCCCCTTCTTTCGCCTCGGTTGTGCTCGGGAGGGTCGTGATAATCTCGCCGAAATTTTTGAGCTGTGCGGTAAGATCGGCAAGCTCCTTGTCGAAACTCAGCAGGCTGAAGGAAACGTCTATTTTAAAAAGGTTGTTCTGATCTTTTATGTTTTCCCGCAGTCTCGACTCTTCGTACTCTGTCAGCACGGAGAGTATGTCCTTGTTCAGGGTGAGCCCCTCGAAGATGGCGTCCTTTTGTTCTTCCTGCTTTCCTGCCTCTGCGTCTTTCAACTGTTTTATCAGGGGCCCTACATCCATGCCTTTGCCGAACGTGTCAGAGGATATCATGGTCCTGAGCATGTCTCCTGCGGCGTACAGTGTTTTTATCAGAGAATCCGTAATAGCCACCTTGCTCAGCCTGACCTTGTCCAGCAGGTCCTCCATCTTGTGGCTTGTTTCCGTGATCTCCTTATACCCGAACATACTCGAGATCCCTTTTAACGAATGGGCGGCTCTGAACAGATCGTTTATGGTGTCCGGGTCCGGTTTGCCCGTTTTTCTGGCAGAGTCTATTTCGTTAACGTCCTTGAATATTTTGTCGATTAACTCTTCCGACTCTGCAATAAACTCTTTTGCCGCCTTGTTCTGTTCCATGGATTATCCGATATACCGTTTCAGGAGCCCCTGCAGTTCCTCGGGCTTAAAGGGTTTTACGAGGTACTCGTTTGCCCCAAGCGCCATGCCTTTCTGCCTGTCCAGCTCCGTACCTTCAGTCGATATGATGATGAGCGGTATGTTTTTGTATTGCTGGTTTTTTCGTACAAAGCTTATAAGCTCAAGACCGTTTATGTCCGGCATATTAATGTCGGTTACAATCATGTTGAAATTTATCTGCGGCAGGAGTTTGAGGGCTTCAAAGCCAGTGGCGCTCTCGTACACCTCATAACTGCCGTAGCTTTCGATAGCGGAAGATATGAACGCCCTCATCGTCGGAGAATCTTCCACGATAAGTATGTTTTTACTCATTGTTCATCCTTTCGCTCCCTGATTATCCTTTCGAGATAAGCCTTCTCCATGACGATGCTCGCCTGGCTCATGAATATCTCAAACGTCGTCATGTCCGATATTTTTTTCTTGAAAGGAACATTATCGCCGTAAAATATGGCCGCGACCCTGTTCGCGGTCAAAAGAGGTACGACATAGGATTCCACGGGCCATTCGCCTCCTATCTGGTTTAAAAATTTCTTATTGCCCTCTGTTTGCTCGGGTGCTTCTTTCAGGGACATCTTATATTTTAAAACCTTGCCTATGATAGAGCGCTCGTCCACCTCTATTTCCATCTTTTTAACCACAACATTGGGATTGTCAAAAAACGCCTCAAGCCCGAATTGTCCGAGCCCCTTAATCCTATTTTTCGTCACCAGAAACAGTATGCCCCTGTTCAGCAGCTCGCTTGCGAACCTCATGATCAAAAGGGTCACCTCTCCTGTGAAGTTCGGGCTCATCAGCTCATCTATCATGGATTTCAGGGTAAGCAAACCGGGACTTGTTTCTACCCGCTGGTCTGTAGTTTCCGGCAGGAGTTCTGTCTCATCCTGAAATTCTTTGGTAAGCTCTTCGGTTATGTCCTGCACAAACCGGGACCCCGTGTCTTCCTCTTCCGGGACAACATCCGCTTTCGGTTTGACTTCCTTGATGCCCGGCTTGAACGTAAAGCCGGCTTCCTGGTACTGCCGGTACAGGGTCGTTACCTTCTCCAGGATCTCCATAAACATATCGATGTCCGGGGATGTCCTTGAGAATTTTTTCGGCTTTTTTAAGTAGGCATATACACCGTTCAGCTTGGCCTCTTTTAACACCTCTTCATTGTTGACACTGCTTAAAAGAATGACGGGTACTTTTATCTTTTTTTCAAGGGTCCATTTCAACAATTCCATTCCCCCCAGCATCCCTTCACCCGTTGTTTTGGGTATGGTAAGGTCCGATAGTATCATGGGGAACCTCGGGGAATCCTTGATTGTTTCAAGATATTCGTACAGTGCGTTCAAATCCGCCATGACCGATGCCCTGAACCCCCGCGATTCAAGACTCTCCTTCAGGAATGACTGGGAATCCGCATTCTGATCGATGATAATGAATTCTTCCATCTCCAGGATCTGTGATGCAAATTCGTCTTTTGGTTCTTCTGCAAACCCCTGATCCTTTCGTTTTTCATCCGTCTTCCGTGCTCCCTCTATAGCGACATACTGCGGGTTCAGGGGCACTGCGAGATAGCTTTCCATGCCCGGTTTGTATATTTGCTTCAGGTTTTCGGTTATCTCAAAATCAAAATTGCCCTCAGTCCATGAAAAAAAGCCGAATACGATGTCGTTCATGTAGGTTTGTATGGCGTCTTCTATAACGTCTGCGTTTGCGACCTTTGATTGAATAAGGAACGATTTTGCATCGGTACTGCCGTTTTTGTTTATCGAATCGGCAAGTTCTTCCGTGAGTTTGTCCTCCAGAATACCCTTCTGCTCCAGAAGTCCAAGGATATCATTGGGGCTGGAATTGATTGAAGCAGAGATGATCTGGCCTTCGATAAAAACGATCTTACCCTCTTCTCCTTTTCTTGTAAGATAGAGAATTCCGGATCGTCTGCTTAAGCTGAGAATCTGGAGTATATCCCCCAGTGCCAGATCTTCAAGGCTACCAATTAAACTCATGGATTCTGTTTTTCTCCTATACCGTTATGTTGTTTTTTTATTATCATACCACGTATCCTGTGTAAAGCAACACGCGGGCGGTCCCGCAGTGCCGTTGCAGGGGGGAGCCGACCTGCCGACGCACGGCAGATAGTGTCATGATTATGAAACAGTACACTTCAGGAAATAATCAGGTTCCGGCCGCTCTGTTATAATGATATAAATGTATCAGCGAATGGTTTCAGATTGCTATCTTTTGTCAGGAAAACAACCTGGGTTTCCTTTGACAGGTTCTTCACCATACTGTAAACCGAAGCCCTGTTTGCATCATCGAGCAGCATAACCGGGTCATCCATGACAATGGGCCACGGCCACTTCTCGGCGACCAGCCCTATAATAGATAGAATGATTGAGAACATGCCCTTTTCTTTTACCGAACCGGGCAGGCTGTTGAATTCGACCTCTCTGCCTGAATCCGTGACCGGAACGATCTTGTTGGCTGCAATGGAGATTTCCTGATATTTCCCGCGGGTCAGAGACTTAAAATGCGAGCTCGCTGCTGATCCCACGAGAGACATCATCCGATCTTCCGGTTCTCCGATCAACCCTGCTAGAGCGGTTATATTCCCGATAAAGGCAGGCACCGGTGCCTGCCGGGGCTGCCGGGACACGTCCGGCTGTTTCTTCGGTACCACGGGCTCTGTTTTTTGTCTGACTTGCACGCTCCCGATATGGTTCAGCCTGTTCTTTAAACTTTCTATTTGCTGGGTTATCGAATAAGGGTCCATACCGGACACGGACAATGCCCTTATCTGTTCCTGGGCTGTATCGATATCGGATTTGAGCTTCTCTTCCTGATTTTTGAGCATGTCCGGATCGTTCCCTGCTACCGCGGTGTTATACCCCGACTTTGCTTTTGCAAATTCATCGAGAGTCTCCTTGTACCTTTTTATGCCCTCTTTTAACGAGGCGGGTGAATCCAGTTTCATTGAGCTTATGATGCTTTTTATAACAGACCCTTCTATTTCGTACTTGTTTCTCTGCTCTTTTATCTGTTTTTCGAGAGCAGCGACCGACTCTTTTCTTTTTTTGATCTCTCCCCGTTTCCCTGCATCTTTCCAGAGCGAATATCCCATGGTAGCAAACCCGGCAAAAATACCCGCGGAAAGGTAGATGCCCCATGAACCGACAAAGATCGACAGCAGCACGGGTGCTATGATAAACAACAGGACCAGACCTGCGCCTGCAATAAAGGTCTTATCCCGGTAAAACGGAGGAACATCCGCACTCACGGATTCGTACTGCGACCTCTGCCGTTCCGTATCTTCCATTTCTTTTTTAATCCGGCCTTCAAACCGCAGGTACTCGTCTATCTTCGTCTCTATGTCGTCGGGCAAATCCGAGAATTTATTCAATGCGTTCACCTGTTTTTCTATATCCTGCAGCGTTGTTTTAAGGCTGTTGATTGTTTTTATTTTGTCATGGACTTCCGTAAGTTCCGATTCGAGCTGTTCTATCTTGTCCTGTTTTTCCGCTGTCTCGGATGCATGTTTCAGCTCTTCCTCGAGCTTTCCTATCTCCGAACGGATCTCTTCCCCGGTCATGGTGTCCTCCATGATGCCCTCATTCCCGGCAAACGACGTCGGCTCAAAGTCTTCTGTCCCGCCCAGAGAGATGTCTGAAGTATCGGCGAGCGTAAACTCCTCCGGTGCTTCAGGGATCCCCTTATACGTGAGCGGGCTGATAATGACATACGGATCGATCAGGTACAGGTCTTTGTACCTGTCCAGGGGTTTGAACAGAAGCTCTCTCTTGAAAAATTCACGTATCTCGTCCCGGTCCTTGGAAACGGTATCAAACTTCTTGGCTTCCTGGTTATATTTCGACAGGAGCACTGCGTCCGAGATTACGTCCATAAGGAGCCTGAAATTGTCGGGGCCGTCTTTAAAGGTGATGCCGAGTCTTACCTCTTTTGCACCGTCACTTCTCAGTCCTTCGTTCTGCTCCGTGTCCATTACCATGGAAAGCAAAAAGAAAAGGGCATCGGCTATTGTTGTTTTCCCTTTTTCGTTGCCGCCAAAAAAAACATTCAACCCGTTATTCAACTGGAATCGTACCGGTTCCCTGAACCTCCTGATACCCTGAAGGATGAATTCCTTTATTACCATTGAGTGGTGTTATTTCTGTTCTTCCGCAGCCGGCCGACTCGCCGCTTCCTGTTCGAGGAGCTCCGCATCTTTCATTCTCTTCAACCTGCTCGATTTCGTACTCAGTCCTCTCAAATAGTACAACTTTGCCCTCTTGACCTTCATTCTTTGCACAACATCTATCTTCTCGATGAAGGGAGAGTACAGCGGAAAGATCCTTTCGACACCCACACCATAGGATATTTTCCGTATGGTAAAGTTCGTATTGATGCCTCCGCCGCTTATACCGATCACAACACCTTCGAATTGCTGGACCCTGGTTTTATCGCCCTCTTTATATTTGGTATAAACCTTTACCGTGTCCCCCGCTTTAAAATCTATTTGTTTTTTTTCACTTCCTGTTATTTCCTTTTCCAGGAATGTAAGATTGTCCATTTTTCCTCCTAATTTGTTTTCTCTATTGTTTCAATAATTCGTAAAATACTCCGGTCTTGTTTCGCCTTTTCCATGAGATCCGGCCTCACGGCGGCCGTCAGCCTGACCGACTGTTCGGTGCGCCATTTTTCGACTTCTTTATGATTGCCGGACAATAATACCGGCGGAACCTCATGGCCCTCGAACGTCCTCGGCTTTGTGTACTGCGGGTACTCCAGCAGTCCGTTCTCATGTGATTCACTGATTATGGAATCCTCGTTGCCGAGAAAGCCCGGTACCAGCCGTGAAACGCTCTCTATAAAAACGAGCGCTGCCGCCTCGCCTCCGGAAAGCACATAATCGCCAATGGACAGCTCTTCGTCCGCATAAAAGGCCGGCACCCTCTCGTCTATGCCTTCATACCTGCCGCATACCAGCACGAACTTTGCAGAGCGGGAGAACCGTTTCGCCGCACGTTGATCGAATTTCTTCCCCTTCGGGGAAAAAACAATGACCGTATACTCTTTGTCGCCTGCCACAGCATGTTTGATGGCAGACACCAGGGGTTCCGGCTTCATGACCATGCCGGCACCTCCGCCGTACGGCGTATCATCGACTGTTCTGTGTTTATCATGTGCAAAGTCCCTTATATCCGTTATGTCTATTTTTATCATACCCTTATCTATCGCCTGCTTTAACAAACCATCCATAAATGGGGATGCAAAGTATTTTGGAAAAATACTCAGGATCTTAAAATGAAGCATACAGCATCGCAAATCTTAATTCGCTAACGGTATTGTAAACCGCTCAGTCCAGGATTTCCAGCACGAATCTCTTCTTCAGCTTATTACCGGCTGCACTCAGGATGGTCCGTATTGCCTTGGCTGTTCTGCCTTCCTTGCCGATCACCTTACCCATGTCTTCCTTGTCAACCCTGAGTTCTATCACCGATGTGTGTTCGCTTTCTATTACCTTAACCTCAACCTTCTCCGGTTTATCGACAAGCTGCTTTGCTATGCTTTCTACCAGGTCCTTCATAGTTAACCTCCGTCATAGGATCTTTTGAGCCACCAGTAAACTCTTTACCCTTGGAGAGAGCTGTGCGCCTTTCCCCACCCATTGTTTTATTTTTTCAGCATCGATCTTGAGCGTGTACGGTTCTGTCTTGGGGCTGAAATTCCCCAGCACCTCGAGTACCCTGCCGCCTGCCGTGTAACGGGAATCTTCAACGACTATCCTGTACTGCTGAATATGCTTTCTGCCGAATTTTTTAAGTCTGATTGCTACCATTCTTTTTCCTCCATTCCTAATGTAGATATCTTTTTATTCCTTTTATACCACCTTTTTGAAGAATGTCCATCATACGCTGTGATTCATAGAAGCGCTTTATCAGCCGGTTGACGTCCTCGGGCCTTGTGCCGCTTCCCTTTGCTATCCTCTGTTTCCTCTTTCCATTCAGGACATCGGGATTATTCCGCTCCTCGTTGGTCATGGAACCGATAATCGCCTCATACACCTTCATATCTTTCTTTATCGTGTCCGTTTGTACACTGTTCTTTAACTTGCCGAACCCGGGCACCATATCGAACAGCGATTCTATGGAGCCGATCTTTTTCACCATCTTCAGTTGTTTTATGAAATCCTGGAATGTAAATTTACCCTTTGCAAGGTGCTTTGCATCCCGGATGTCTTCCTCGGTAACAACCTCGGACACCCTTTCCACAAGACCGCCGATATCGCCGCTGCCCAGTATCCGGGCAACAAGCTTGTCCGGGTCAAAAGGCTCGATTGCGGAAACAGCCTCGCCTACCCCCAGATAAAAGATGGGCTTATCGATAATCTTCCTGAAGGAGATGACCGCCCCGCCCCTGGTATCGCCTTCGAACTTGGTAAACACGGCACCGTCGTATCCAACTCCCTGCATAAAGCCTTCGGACATTTTCAGCACATCGTGGCCCATCATCGAATCGACGACCAGGATGGTCTGCGACGGCTTCAGGGTGTCTTTAACCTGTTTTAATTCGCTCACCAGGTCCGTATCGATATGCAGCCTGCCTGCGGTATCCACGATGATAAAATCGCACCCCTGCCGTGCCGAAACGAGCCGTATGTCCTTCAGGGCATCGTGCCCTTTTATCGCAATATCCTCATGTACGGGAAACCCGTTCGCCTTTGCAAGGGTTATCAGCTGCTCTTGCGCAGCAGGCCTGTTGAAATCGATGGAAACAAGATAGGGCTTTAGCCCCTTCTTGTCCTTCATATATTTTGCAAGCTTTACCGCGGTCGTCGTTTTACCCGTGCCCTGGAGTCCTATCAGCATGACGATATCGCCGGTACCGCCTATTTTGACGGACGCAGGCGCTCCCATGATACCTATCAATTCGGCCTTCAGGACACCGAGCAGGTACTGCGACGGGTTAATACTTTTCGATAACTCCTCTCCCATCACCTTCTGCTTTACGCTCTCCAGCAGTTCCTTTACGACACGGTAATGGACATCGGCTTCGAGCAGGGCAATCCTGATATCTTTCAGGGCATCATCGATATCTTTTTCTGAAAGCAATCCCCTTTCAGACAGTTTATCAAGAAGTTTTGTATTCTTTTCCTGAAGGAACTCACACATTTCTACTC
>DAHXOM010000250.1 GCA_027364825.1 bacterium
GAATCATATATTATGCTATATTACTAATAGAGGGAGTAATCGGTGGCTTATGAATACAAGAACGGTATTTAATTCATTTAATTTGATAAGTAGTGTTTTTTTGTTCTTTTCGCTTGTTAGCATATCCTATGGACAGCAGGGTGTTAGTCAGGGTGCATGGGCGGTTGGATTGGTACGAGGTCTTGGCTGGGAAGCAAAGGGTATTCCGCAACAGCCGGCATTAACTGATTATTTTGATCTTCTATCCGGAAGGAACTTTATCACTGTTGACTTAAGGGATTACAAGACCAGACTCGGTAAATTACCCGACACCATAACATACAAGGTAAATGTCCAGCACAGCGGCAGATACCGTCTTATAACTTATGTTTATGGCAACCCTCTTATGTTTACCATAGATAATGAGCCTACTGCATCCTCCACGCTTTCAAGCGGTTGGAATTATGAAGACATGGGGGAATTTATCTTAAAAAGGGGCGTCCATCAATTGAGTATTACAATACCCCGGGGAGGTTCAATTGGGGCACTCTATTTAAGTTCGTATGCAGAGAATGCAATACAGCCGGAAGGCGGATGGGTTGCAGCCAAAGCCCTTGATTACGGGACAGAGGCACGTACAATGGCATTGGCAATGGATGTGGCAGGACAACTACCTGTTCGGGGACAGATACCATCAACAACTAAAGCTGGTCAGAACGTGCAGGAATTTGTATTTCAGGCCCCATCGGACCCGGTAATCAATTTCAGCATGACATTTTCACGGCCATCAAAAGGATATGTGATGGTGGATAATTCCGTTGTTGTTCCTTATGATACATCGGTTGAACAATCATTCCAGATAAGCTTAAAGGCTATAAACCTTTCGCAGGGACAGCATATAGCGTATTTGAAGGCCTTATCCGGTCAGGCGCCTGCAGCATTTGTTATAAATCAGCACAATGATACACCAGGGGCCTTTGTGTCACTGATGCGGACCAAAGGGTTTGCCATGGGTTTTGCATATCAACTTGTTCCCTTGAATAGTGCCCAGGCTTCCCTGGGACAGTTCATTGCCATGGTAACAAAGAAAACGCCGCAAAATGCCATTTATCTGGCTGCAATGCCGGCTAAACAAACAGAGCTCCCTTCTCAAAGGGTATTAAGGACGTACCACGAGTCCATAAGCCCTATGAGGCCTTTCGAATAAACGATAATGAAACATCTTTTACTGGTTAGCTTTTTAATATCCGGGATATTGCTGACTTCACATGTTGCCGTGAAGGCAGATGAGTTTGTTTATGCTGCACCGGGCTTTAATCTTGCCCATGGGGCAACGATGGCTGTTGCACCTTTTCAAAATCTTACCCAGGCACAGTCTGCAGGTGATATAGTTTCCAATTATATTGCGAACATGTTTGCCCAAAGCAGATTGTTCAGGGTGTATGCAGAGAATCTGTTTAAGATCCGTATGCCGTATGCGGGTTTGAATCCGGCACTCCCGGTAGACAGATCAATATCAAGAAAAATCGGACAGCAGACCGGTTTAAACTATGTTATATTCGGAAGCGTGGTCGAATACGGCTATCAGCTTACACCCACGGGCAGCAGAACACTTCCCATCGTCGGTATTGATGTAAGAATAGTAGATATTAATTCAGGAAGAATAATTTTTGCCGGATCTTTTATAAAAGAGGGCGTATCCGATGCTTCGCTGAATAGTGTTGCAATGGATGTAGTCAGGTCTTTCTTCGAAAGGGCGGTAAAATGAAGATAAGCAGCAGGTTGATTATAGCCTTCTTTATCTTTATATCAGGCTGTTCTTCCACAATCTCTTCTGATTTCCTTATGCCGGCTGCGAGTGTCAATAGTATAAGTTGTATTGCAGTGCTTCCGCTAAAAAACAATACGCAGGATCCGAACGCTGGCAATGTATTGTCGGATATCCTTTCCATAGACCTGATGAAACACAACGATTTTAATGTGATGGACAGGATGGAGGTTGAAAGGGTCTTTCGAGAAAGAGACATCTATACGCCGGATGGCATATCTCCGGATGATGCCGCAGGAATGGGTATAATCCTGGGTGTTCAGGCTGTTTTTGCCGGTGAGGTAACGCAATACTTCTATAAGCCGTCAAGCCTTCCGACTCAGGGTGCTGTTCCGACAATACAGATGAAACTTTCTCTTATTGATACTGCAACGGGTCAGGTTCTCTGGACAGGGACAGGTACATTCACGCCTTCGGGCCTGATTGCCGAGGGTACGACTCCCATCACTGATGTTGCCCAGGAAGGCATAGAAGCATTGCTTGATTCTTTTTATAACGGTATAAGTCCGCGGTTCGAATCGCCATCGAGGGTATGCTGGTACGATCCCAACACCATATTCTCAAGAGTTATCGTTGCAAGGCCCCAAATACCCCAGTCACCTCGTGCACCCCAGGCTGCTCAACCTGCACCCAGGCCTGCACCAACTGCGCAGCAGCGTGTAGCTTCTGTGGGACGACCGCAGGTTCAGGTACCGCGCGCGAAGGTGTCTATCTTAAATGCAAGCGGTAACCCGAGGGCGTCCATGCTTGTAGGTGTGACGCTTATTAAAGATAAGATCAATGTTGTCAATGTAAGTACGGAAAAATTTGTCAAACCAAAGACCATTGTATACTACAGGGCTAATTACTATGAACAGGCCTTGCATGTAGCTGGGTTATTAAGGAAGATGCCGCAGCTTGTTGAATCACCCACATACCAATGGGACATAACTGTTATGATCGGTAAGGATTTGAGATAGATTAAAATTGGAGGTATGTAATGCCGAAAAATAAAATTTTTATTTTATTATCAGGTTTGATTATGCTTTTAATATCCAGCAATGTATATGCACAACAGGAAAATAAGAGATTATTTAAGGCTTATCTTTCATTGAGCGATGCTTATGATACCAATGTTTTAAGGACAGGGGGGCAATCAGCCAATAAAAGTGACAACATAATTTATATAGAGCCATCCTTGGCTGTCCTCTTACCGTTCAGATTTGGGGCAGATTTTGATCTTGATTACACCTTTACGTATATCAACTATAGCAAGTACACGCAATACAATACCTATTATAATAACTTGAATGTCTCTTTGAACTTCTATCCTGTGGAAAATCTTATGTTCGGGATACTCGATTCCTACGTAATGGTCCCCATATCTCCTCAACTGCCGACCTACGCGGTTACCAACATAACACAGGCCAATTATCTCAATCCATATATTACCTACAAATTTGTTATAGCTCCAAGGTTCGCTATAGATGCACGGTATGATTTTATATATGCTAGTTTCCCGGGTTCACTCGGTATTGGATACTATGTCAATGAACCGCAGATCCATGCCGATATATTGCTCAATCGTTCTATAACGATAAAACCCGGTTACAGGTATATATCCCAGACATTTACCGCATCATCGTTAGGCACGATAAATCAGTCCCAGCCCTACATAGAACTCGATGTTGCCCATGGCTCGCAATTATCTTTTACGGGAAGTTATAGCTATGTTTCTTTTGACTTCAAGAACAGTTCGCAATCCGGCAACATATACCTTGCAAAGCTTACCTATAAACCGGACGACAGGTTAACGTCGGATCTCTTTATCGACGGCTCAAAATCATTTGATATCTTCGGCAGGCTGTATACCCAGTTTGAAGCAGGGCTGGATGCTAGGTACCATTTAACGGAGCGATTGGTTTCGCACATTGAGGCAAAATACCTAAAGATAAAATATGCAGGAGAAAATTACTATAC
>DAHXOM010000251.1 GCA_027364825.1 bacterium
GTATAGTAACGAATCTCCCGGCTGAGACCGGGAGTTTTATTTTATTACAAAAGAATTAAATTAAGGGAGATAAGGATACGATATGTTATCGGCAGACAAAATAAGGAACATAGGAATCATTGCGCACATCGATCATGGGAAAACGACACTGGTAGATGCGATGCTCAAGCAGGCAGGGATATTCCGCATCAATGAACAGGTTATCGAGAGGGTCATGGACTCGTTCGAGCTTGAGAGGGAACGGGGCATAACAATCCTCGCAAAAAACACCTCTATCAGGTACAGCGATTACAAGATCAACATCGTTGATACTCCGGGACATGCGGATTTCAGCGGTGAGGTCGAAAGGGCGCTCTCCATGGTCGACGGCGTGCTCCTGCTCATCGATGCGATTGACGGACCCATGCCGCAGACAAGGTTTGTACTGCGAAAGGCGCTCGAGAACAAATTAAAGGCGATTGTCGTTATCAACAAGATAGACCGGTCCGAGGCACGCCCGGCTGAAGTACTCGAAGCCGTATCCGAACTGTTCCTCGATCTCGCGGTAGACCCGTCCCAGCTCGACTTCCCCGTCATCTATACCTCCGCGAGGAACGGGACTGCCACCACCGCGATGGACAAGCCCCTGAGCAGTCTGAAGCCGTTGTTCGACGCGATCGTGGACAACATACCCTCACCCGCTGTCAGTGCGGGCGATGATTTCGAGATGATGATAAGCCAGCTGGCCTACGATCAATACATGGGACCTCTCGTTATCGGCAAGGTTAAAAGCGGGAAATTACACCCGGGAGAGGATGTCTATATCCATGCAAAGGGCCGGGATGCGGTGGTAAAGAAGATCCTGAAGCTTTTTACCTTTGAAGGCCTGCAGAGGATCGAGATCGATGAGACTACCGCGGGAGACATCATAGCCATTGCAGGTATCGATACGCATGATATAGGGACGATCGTTACCCAGAAGGAAGACTTTGTACTTGTCGAGGGCATCAGTATCGAAGAACCGACGATCGCGGTGCAGATGCTCGTCAACAACAGCCCGTTCTCCGGCAGGGAGGGCAAGTTCTTCACATCCCGGCACCTGACCGAAAGATTGAAAAGGGAGATCAAATCGAACCTCTCACTCAAGGTAACACCGACGAACAGTCCCGATGTATTCGATGTCGCCGGCAGGGGAGAGCTACACCTTTCCATCCTGTTCGAAACAATGCGCAGGGAAGGATATGAATTCCAGGTCGGTATGCCGAGGGCCATATTCAAAAATGTCGACGGCAAGGTCATGGAGCCTATCGAAGAGCTGACCATCGAGGTCACGGACGAATATTTCGGCAGGGTCATGGAAAAGATAGGTCCGAGGCGGGGAGAGCTGCTGCATTCCAATAAAACACCGTCCGGCATGACGCGGTTAATCTTTTCAATCCCTTCAAGGGGTATTATCGGATTACGGGCAGAGCTTCTGCTGGAGACAAAGGGAAACGTTGTTATGCATCACCAATTTACGAAATATGAACCATACCGGGGAGACCTTCCGTCCCGCAAAAAAGGCGTACAGATTGCCAAAGAGCAGACCGTCGCGGTTGCCTATGCCCTGTGGTTCCTCCAGGAACGGGGACCGTTGTTTGTATCACCCGGCGATAAGATATACGGAGGCATGATCCTCGGCATCCATAACAAGGAAACAGACCTGGTCGTAAACCCGGGGAAGAAAAAACATCTTTCAAATGTACGTGCCGCAGGCTCCGACGATGCAATAAAACTTATTCCCCCGCTGAAACTGTCACTCGAATACGGACTGGGATTTATCCAGGAAGACGAATTGCTTGAGATTACTCCTGAATCTATACGATTGCGGAAAAAGGTCCTCGATCACATGGAACGTAAGAGGTCGGAGAGGTTTGCCGAACAGGAGCTGGAAGGTGACGACTAAGCAGATCCTCATTGTAGAGGACGATAAAGACATATCCAATCTCATATCCCATTACGTGGAACAGGAAGGGTTTCTGCCGGTCACAGCTGCAGACGGCGAAGAAGGGCTATGGCAGGTCAAAACAAAACTCCCGTCCCTTATCATTCTTGACCTCATGCTTCCCCGTAAGGACGGCTATGAAGTCATGCGGCAGTTAAAAAGCCGGAAGGAAACAGCGTCTGTCCCCGTTATCATACTCACGGCAAAGTCCGATGAAATCGATAAGATACTGGGTCTGGAACTCGGTGCGGACGATTACATGACAAAGCCCTTCAGCCCCCGTGAACTTATCGCCAGGATAAAGGCAGTTATGCGCCGCATCGAACATGAAACAATGGGCACTACACCGAAAAAGATCGTATTTGATAAATTGGAAATAGATGATATAAGACATGAAGTACGGTACGACGGTAAAATAATAATACTGACATCAAAGGAGTATAAGCTGTTAAAATATTTCTTGGATCACCGGGGCGTAGTATTATCAAGGGATACCCTGCTGCAGGATATATGGGGATACAATTATTTCGGCACCACCCGCACGGTTGACGTTCATGTATCCAGGCTCAGAAAGAAATTCTCTCCTTTAAACAAGCACATCCAGAACATCAAGGATATAGGTTATAAATTTACCGATGAATAAATCCGCATTCATGATATTTGCGGCACTATCGCTGCTCACTGGGGGCGTGGTCCTGATCGTTAAAAATGCCGGCATGGATTTATCGGTCTTCATCATAGTAATCATATCCGTGTTCATCGGCATCATAGCTGCTGTTGTGTACGCAAAACGCGTAAAAATGCTGATTAAACAGGTGGTCTTTTCTGCAAAGATCGACCTTCAACTGTACAACCTGCCGTATTCCTCATCCCCGGGTATGAATGACATTGCATCTGTTATAAAACTCATCATAGCAAAGGCAAAAGAATCGGAAGAACAACTGAACAGGAACATCGATGACATAAAAAAGATCATGGATGCGGTTGATATCGGCATACTTGTTGTCAACAAGCACGGGAGCGTTGTTTACGCCAATGAATACATGAAGAGGTTTGCATCGCTCGGCAGGGATTTAACGGGTATCTACTTCCTGGACATCATAAGGAGCTATGAAGCAGAGGCACTGTTTAACGCCGTTGTAGCGGGCTCACCGTCCAGCCAGAAAGAGATCTCCCTCTTTACACCCGAAGAAACGAAGTTCAGCCTTCACATGAAACAGATAGAGTACTGCACGCATGAACAATGCTATCTTATGACGCTCAAGGACATAACAAGGCTGAAGCAGATTGAAATAATACGCCAGGATTTTATAACAAACGCATCCCATGAATTGAAAACACCGCTGACGTCCATCATAGGATACCTTGAGGCCCTGAAGGAAAACTATAATAAAGACTTTGTAAACACGGTCTATAAGAATGCAAAAAGGATGCAGAGGATTGTCGATGATATGCTCGTGCTCTCAAAGGCAGACAGGGGCTCCTCCGAGTTTACGGTCAAGGAAGTCAGCATTTCGGACGTTATCAGCGAGATCCAGTCATTGCTGTACAACGAGATCGAAAAAATGCATCAAAAGTTCATCGTCCATATACCCGATGAGCTTGATGTTGTTTATGCGGACAGGGAGGCTTTATTTCATATACTGCTCAATCTTATCGACAATGCCATAAAGTACACCAATGAGAAGGGTGAGATCAGTGTTTCCGCATACGACAAGGACAAGGAAACCGAAATCGTCGTACGGGACACGGGTTCAGGCATTCCTTCGAACGAACTGGACCGGATCTTCGAGCGGTTTTACACGGTGGACAAGGCGCGTTCTCGCGCACTGGGAGGCACGGGCCTTGGACTCTCTATTGTAAAGCATTTCGTACTTGCCCACAACGGCAAAATATGGGTCGAAAGCACCCTGAACAAGGGCAGTGCCTTTCACTTCACCATCCCGAACAAGAAATAATCCGCCGGAATATAATAAGGAAGTTTGTTCATTAGCCACCTCCGGCGTCTTCGTCTCTGACGACGCTCAAACCTTTATTTACAGGGAAGAGTTGTTCGCTCCCCTCTTCCCCCCTTTACAGGTTGTCCGACAATATACAAAAATATTCCTCCCCCTTGACGGGGGAGGTTAGGTGGGGGTGCAAGTTGATTTTATTTAACAAATTTATCACCCTCCCTTTATCCCTCCCGTCAAGGGAGGGAAAGAAGAAAGGAATTGTCGCACAGGCTGTTTATTAAAAGGGGGATAGGAGGGGATTTGTTCTTGTACTATTTAAGTTTCCTCTTACGGCTGTCCGCCCGGGAACTGGGGACCCGTGTACGGAAAGAACTGGGGACCTGCGGCAATACCCATCCACTCGGTAACCGTGTTGTCCCCGGTATTCGTCACCCAAACATCGCCATAGGCATCTATTGCAATGCCTGACGGTCCATTGCCCACAGCAAAGGCGGCAAGCAGTGTGCCCGAAGGGTTAAACTTGAGCAGGGTTGCGTTGGCATTATCCGTGACCCAAACGTTACCAGCCTGATCTATTGCTATGCCTTTGAAGTCAGCACCGCTGGCCGAATACATCAGCACAGGTTTGTTCGGAGGGCTCATGAAATAAAGACTATCGATATCGACGGTCCATGCATTCTCGTTCTGGTCAATGGCAATATTCCCGGGACCTCCGGAAGGGAATACAAACGAGCCTGTTGATACACCTGAGGACGCTTTAACGATATAGACAGAGCCGCAGCCTGAAAGCCACACATATCCCAGTCCATCTATGACAACGGACTCGACACAGTTCTGGCTTACCGGACTACCGTATGAAGAGGGATACGAAGTTGACCCCACCCACTCTGTTAGTGAGCTGTAGGGCGTGGAACCCGTTCCTGTGTCCCCGACCCAGATATTACCGGATGGGTCGATTGCAACACCATACGGAAAATAACCTGTTAGGTATTTGGTTATAACACCTGTCGATGGAACAATCTGTGCGACAAAGTTACCTGCATAATTCACTGCCCATATATTCCCGGACGCGGCGATTGCTATGCCTGCATAGCTTGTGTATCCGGTAGTACTATTGGGAGGCAGCTGATACGTGTTCAAGACCGTACCTCGCGAGTTTATCTCTGCAAGGTCGCCTGCCTGTCCCAGGACCCAGACATAACCTGAAGCATCGATTGCAATGCCGTCAGGTGCATTTACCCCTGCTTGCGATGTGTACGCTACGGGTCCGCTGTGTGTACTGCTCTTCGGGGCGCAGGAACCAAGGAGAAATGTAAAGGCTGAAATTCCAATGAATAAAAAGATTAATTTTTTCATATATGTCCTCCCTTGGTTCTATAGTTACAAAAGTATAATGGACTGTCA
>DAHXOM010000253.1 GCA_027364825.1 bacterium
GTCCAAGAACCATATATTCGCCCCGGTCGATACTATTTATTTGTTTAGCCCGTGGAACGAATATAAGAAGATAATCCCGCAGAACTTCCAGCAGGCGGATGCGCTGTACCAGTTTATCCCATGGAGGACGTACGCTTACGATCAGCTCAAGAAGGGGAACTTCCCTCTCTGGAACCCTTATGAATACGGAGGCATACCGTTTTTTGCAAACGATCAATCCGGTGTCCTGTCTCTTTTTAATACCATGGGATTGCCCTTTTCTTTTGATAAAGGGTTCCTTCTTATCGATATACTGAAACTGCTTTTAGCTGCCATAGGTATGTACCTCTTTTTAAACCTGTTTTCACTCAGCATAGCCTCGTGCATCATCGGCAGTATTGCTTTCACATTCTCTGCACTCATGATAACATGGCTCTACCATCCTGTATCGTCGGTTGCTGCATTTATCCCATGGCTTTTCTGGGCTTTTGAACGGCTCTATCGGAATGTTTTGTATGGAACAAAATCAAACCGATTTATATCCTTATCCATAGCAGCATTTATAGTAGCCTTGTCATTCTTCTCCGGACATTCTGAAACTACTGCAAACGCTCTGTTTGGAGTAATAATCTATTATACGACTAAGATAGTGTTCCTCCACAAAAAAATTATAGCATCCATGTTTATGTTGGTGAGCAGCATCATGCTCGGTTTTTTGCTTGCCGCGGTGCAAACACTGCCTTTTCTGCAACTTTTATTCGATAGTGCGCCGTTTTATAACCGTTCATCGCTCCCCTTGAATCCGGTTTATACTAAAATCTACTTGCCTTTTGAGGCACTCATTGCATGGCTTGCTCCAAGTATGAACGGCAATCCTTCTTTCAGCTATTTCTGGATGCATGAAATAACAAGCTGGCATGAGGCTGTTCCATACATCGGCATAACACCTCTTCTGCTCGGCATAATCACCCTTATCCGTATAAGACCGGATTATAAAAGACTTTTGCCATTCTGGATCATGGTGTTCCTTGGATTCGGCATGGCTTACGGCATCCCTGGCATTAAGTGGTTGACCATACTGCCGCTCCTGCGTGCAGGCGGTGCATTCAGATATACTATCTTGATGGAATTCGGACTTTCAGCGCTGAGTGCTTTTGGCCTTGAGATGCTGCTACAAAGAACACCTGTATCCGGTAGCAAACAGCATACGAAAGCAGCATTCGTACTGTTGACTATTTGCTCTTCGGCATTCATTCTCTATTTTATAACCCGCTATGATATATATCTCAGCCCCCGTACATTTAATGCTATACAAGTAATACTAAGCATACTATTCATTACAGGTACACTATGGTTTGTAGTAAAGGTATATGTACGCAAGATATACAGCTGGATGGTTCCAGCGGGTTTGATTGCCCTGACAATAACAGACCTTTTCATCTTTGGTATTGGATACAACCCGGATGTACCTGCCAAAGATTTTTATCCTGTTATCCCGATTATAAGCAAGCTGAAGACCCTGGACACAAAGAACTATTCTTTTTATGCATCCGGCAGCATCATCCCGCCTGACACAGCCATGGTATATCATGTAAGGGATTTCAGGGGATATGATATGATCGCATCCATTAAATACCAGAACTTTCTCTATCTTATGTTTCCTGAAGAACATCCCAACATCGGAGAATCGGGCTTAATAAATTGGCCTGAAAAGCCTTCACCGGTTATAGCAGGTATGGCAGGGATACGATATTTTATATTTCCGAAAGGGTTTGATCCAAACCAGCGGGGCAATTATTTTAGATTGATAGGCACATATAATGACCTCTCCTTATGGGCTAATACCCTTGCAGTGCCCCTGTACTATCTCGCAAATCAGGCAGTACCTGCATCTGATACAGCTACAGCACTGCAATTACTCTCTCAGTCTGCACCTGAGAATGTAAACACCCCGGTTGTTGAAGGTATTACGGACAGGCGTCTGTATAAACCCGGACAGATCAGGCTAACAGACACAGGACAAAAACCGGGGGAATACGTATTCGATGTGCAAGCAGGTTCAGAAGGCTTCCTTGTCTTAAATGAGCCGTTTTATCCGGGCTGGCATGCTTATATGAACAACAGACCTATCATCATACACCGTACAAACTATCTTTTTCAGGGGATAGAATTACCGCAGGGCAGCTACACCGTTAAATTCGAATATAAACCGGGAATTTTTTATACAGGTCTTAAAATATCCATAACCATGTTTATACTTATGTCCGTTGTAATATTAGGTATCGTCATGGTGAATAGAATTAAATTCAAAAAAGGTTTACCCCGTTAGAAAATATATTGATTCAAGAATATCGTGGTCTTAGAAGTCAGCTATGGCATATTATCCGTATGCAATTACGGGAATTTTCTAACGGGGTAGACAGCTCTTGAATCTTGTTGTAAGAAATATACATGCAGCGTTCAAAAATATGGTTCTATGCCTTGATTCTTATTGCCGCTACTCTTTCTATCTATGCCCACACTGCACGGTACGGGTTCATTGGATGGGACGATGACAAGGACGTTCTCAATAAACCAAGAATTCAGCAATTAACCCCGGCATCCGTTGCCCATCTTTTCAACCCGTTCGGCATATTTCAGGGACAATATTACTACGAGTACTTTCCTCTCACTGACCTGACCTACATGGTCGAATGGCATTTTTACGGCAAGGACTTTCCCCAGGGGTTCCACTTCGACAATGTACTGTTGCAGATAATCAATGTTCTGCTGATATTTTTTGCTCTAAGGATGTTGTTGATGAAAATCTCAACACTGCAAGTACCCGGAACATCTTCACAAAAGAATGCAGGGTCGGTTCACGAAACGCCCCTACTAACAGCATTCCTTACAGCTCTGCTCTTCGCTGTTCATCCGCTCATGGCTGAAAATGTATCCTGGCTGTCAGGCAGAAAAGACCTGCTGTTGATGATGTTTTATCTATTGTGGTTCATTTTTTATATGAAAGCAGATTCTAAATTCCTGAGGCATCTTTTAAGTGGATATGAATCCACCATACAAAAAGCGAATTCCTCAACCCAAGCCTCTTTACTAAAGGGGTTATCCAGCAATCACTTTTTCTCTCCCTCCCTTGACGGGAGGGATAAAAGGGAGGGTGAGAGGGGATTACCCAAAATATTTACTTTCCACAGCTACCCAACCTGCTGGGCAATCCTTGCATTCGTATGTTTTATCCTCGCCGTCCTGAGCAAGTTTCAGGCAGTCACTATTCCAGG
>DAHXOM010000068.1 GCA_027364825.1 bacterium
GCCTGGCACTGGCTGAAAACGGCGGAGGAGCGCTCGGCAACGAGGAGGCCGCACTCTGCATACACATTCTGGAAAAACAGAAAGCATAATGAGATTGGACGATGAAGACCGTTCAACTTATCGGCAAATTATCCCGGGGAGCCGTCGTCCTTTTTTGGGATGAGTTCAGGCGCGGCACCCTGCGTGATACCCTGCGGCTGACGCGGGAAAAGGGCAGGCTTACCGTGGCGCACGATGTCTCGCATGCCGGTCTTCTGGAAGAGAAGGCGGCAAAGCACGGGGACCGCCGGTTCCTGAACTACTATGGACAGAGCTTCACCTACGCTGAAATGGATGCAAACGCAAACAGGGTCGCCCGTTACCTGCAGGGACTTGGAGCAGGACCCGGCAAGGCAATCGCAATCATGATGAAGAACTCGCCGCGCTGGCTCGATGTGTTCTTCGGGGCGCAGAAACTCGGTATGTGTGCTGTCCCGGTAAATATAGCCCTGCGCGGCAACCAGCTGTCGCACCTATTCAACAATTCCGGATCAACCTATGCCTGCATCGATGAAGAGCTTCTGCCGTTTTATGAAACTATAAAAGACAAACTCCTGACCCCGCCTCTGATCATGGTAAATTCACCCTCCGGCGGAAAGGGTTTCAGGGCCGGGAATGCCTGCGTATCCATGGATGAGGCATACAAACAGGGCGCAGGTACGGGGAAGCCCGCGGTAGTGCCACGGGAAGGCGATCCCTGTCTCCTCCTCTACACGTCCGGAACAACCGGACTTCCGAAAGGCGTTCCGACCTACTACGGCCGTACCAGCATACGGATGATGAACCTGCTCAGCCGGGCGCTCCTGCACAGCGACGATGTTTATTTCACGTGTCTTCCCCTGTTCCATGCAAATGCCATTATCCTCACCGTTACCAGTGCAATGAACGTCGGCGCACAGGTGGCTCTCAGGGAGAAGTTCAGTGCAAGCAGGTTCTGGGACGAGGTACGGGAGACAGGGGCGACCATTTTCAATACCATAGGCGGTATAATCCCGATCCTGATGAAGCAGCCGGAAAGACCCGGCGATCGCAACCATTCGGTGAAGCGGGTACTGTCTGCCGCGTGTCCAGCGGACATGTGGGAGAAATTCGAGAAGAGGTTAGGCGTGCAGATCATCGAGGGCTACGGCGCGGTGGACGGCGGCGGTGTCATTGTTATGAACTACGGACAGGCACCGGCAGGCAGTATGGGCAAACCCCTGGGTTCGAAGTACCGCATCGTTGACAGCGACAACAAGGACGTACCGGCCGGTCAGCCCGGGGAATTGATCTTCTCTACCGGGAAAAAAACCAATAAGGCCGTGGAATACTACAAGGATGAGAATGCAACATCATCAAAGCTCAGGGACGGCTGGCTGTACACCGGGGATATGGTTTATGCGGACAGGAAGGGATACCTCTACTTCGTCGGGAGGAAGACGGAATCACTCCGGCGCAGGGGCGAGAACATCTCGGCTTATGAGGTGGAGCATGCAATACTCCAGCACCCGAAGGTTGTGGAATGTGCCGCATTCGCCGTGCCGTCGGAGCTGGGGGAGGATGAAGTCATGACAGCGATAGTGCCGGTGGCGGGCACTGCAATCGACGTAAAAGAACTCCGCGAATTCTTGAAGGACCACCTTGCGAAGTTCGCTATCCCGCGATATTTCCGCATCATGCCCGAACTGCCCAAGACGGAGACCCAGCGGGTGATCAAGGGTGTCCTGTCAAAAGAGGGGATCACAGCGGACACCCTGGACATGGAGAAAATGTAAAAAAATCGACAAAGACCTGAAAAGGGAGGGGGAAGTTGTATGAAAAGATTTCTTAAAAAAGCACCTGCAGTAACGGACAGGACGAAAGTCTATATTGCGGGAGGCGGTATGGCCGGACTCTCCGCTGCCATTTTCGCCGTAAGGGACGCACATATACCGGGGAAGAACGTTCATATCTTCGAGGCGCGGAACAGCGTCGGCGGAAGCTTGTACGGTGAAGGCACACCGGATACAAATTACTTTACGTTCGGTGATTGGAAGTTCCATCGAAAGGTCTATAACTGCACCTGGGATGTTCTGTCGGAGATTCCTTCACTGGACAGACCGGACATATCGGTAACCGAGGAAATCCTTCAATACAACAAAAAGCATAAGAAGAACGCCCGGTCGCGGTTGATCCATGCGAACCATACTGCCGACAATGTCGAATCCATGGGATTGAAATGGAAGGATATTGCAAAACTGGTCAGGCTCATCTTTACACCGGAAAGCCGTATTGAGAACCGCAGGATTGATTCATGGTTTGATCCCGCGTTTTTTACCACGAATTTCTGGAAGGTGTTTTCTTCGATGTTTGCCATTGAGTACTGGAACGATCTTGTGGAGATGCAGCGGTATTCGCGCAGATTTATGCACGATGTCCATCGGATGGTGAGCGGCAGGGCGGAGGTGGTAACGCCGTACAACAATTTTAATTCCATGACAGAGCCCATGAGGAATTGGCTGGAAAAAAAAGGTGTCAACTTCGAGATGGGCTGCAAGGTCACGGACCTCGATTTCAAGCCCTCCCGCGAAGAGCTGACCGTTGAGCGGCTGTATTTCTCCAAAAACGGGAAAAATGAAAAAATCGATATCAAGGACGGTGATTTTGTCTTTGCCACTACGGGATCGATGATCGCGGATCTCAGAAGGGGTTCCAGGACAGAGCCGGCGGCCCTTGAAGAGGGCAAGGTAGACGGGTCATGGACACTGTGGGAAAATATCGTAAAAAAACGTCCCGGTTCCGGGCTGGGCAACCCCGCTAACTTTGACAGCCATATCGACAAGTCCGCATGGATGATCTTCATAGTCGACAGCAGGGACAGGACGTTCATAAATTTGTACGAACAGTTTACGGGCAATAAGCCCGGGCAGGCGAACATGGTGACCTTTACGGATTCCAACTGGCATTCATCGGTCCTCGTTCCGGCACAGCCGCACTTCCGCAGCCAGCCGAAGGACAGGTATATATGGGCTGCGTGCGGATTTGTTCCGTTTGAAAAGGGAAACTTTGTAAAGAAAAAGATGTCCGAATGCAACGGTGAGGAAATAATGACCGAGGTGTGCCGTCATTTCGGTTTTGTCGACGAGCTGCCGCACATCCTGGAGACCTCGACCTGCGTACCGGCAATGCTGCCGTACGTCATGAGCCATTTCCTTCCCAGGAAGCGCAGCGACCGGCCGGAGGTCGTACCGCAGGGATCAACCAACCTGGCTTTTATGGGGCAGTTTACCGAGAGCGGGGAGTGTGTCATGCTGGTTGAGTCTTCGATCCGGTGTGCAAAGATTGCGGTGAACACCCTTTTGAAAGTGGACAAGAAGGTCCCGCCGGTCTACACGGGCATATTCAATCCCCTTGCAATGACCCGGACAATCGCCACCCTGATCAAATAGTCCGTTGTGGAAGGAAGGTCAAAAATGGGCCTCGCGGGGAGAAAAATCAAGGTCAATGACGTTTCGCTCAACGTAGTCATCGAGGGAGAAGGCCGGCCGGTCATCTTGCTCCATGGTTTTCCGGATTCAGCGTACCTGTGGCGCAACCAGATCAGTGCACTGGCCGGAAACGGATATAAGGTCATTGCCCCGGACCTGCGGGGCTTCGGGGATTCCGATGCTCCGCCGGGTAAGAGTCATTACACGTTCGACGTCATTACAAGCGATGTAATAGCGCTCCTGGATTTCCTGGGCATCACGAAGGTGTCGGTCATCGGCCACGATCTGGGAGCGGTCGTCGGGTGGCTGCTCGCTATCCATCATCCCGAACGGTTGTTCCGTTACGTGGCGGTTTCGGTGGGTCATCCGAGAGCGTACCGCTCGGGCATCGAACAGAAGCTTCGTGCATGGTATGCACTCGGCTTTCAATTCCCCTTTGTTTCGGAAAAAACGGTGCGTGCATTCGACTGGTATGTATTCCGCAGGATGACCGGTGACCATTCCGAGGATGACCATTGGTTCAAGGATTTATCGCGAGAGGGGCGGCTAACGGCCGGTCTGAACTGGTACCGGGCGAATGCGCTCAAGATACTGTTCGGAGACTTCCCGAATGCGAAAGTTCCCGTCCTCGGAATATGGAGTACCGGTGACCGGTTTCTTTCACAGGATCAGATGAAGAACAGCGGGAGGTTTGTCGACGGGGACTGGCGCTATGAGAAGCTTGAAGGCTCAAGTCACTGGATTCCATTAGATGCGGCCGATCGGCTGAACACAATCTTACTGGACTATCTTGGTCAGACAGTATCAGAGCCTTGATTGATTTCTCCGGGGAGACTTTTGAAACCATCAAATCGGGCTTTCTTGGTGTTTCCTTGATATTTTTAAACAGAACATTTATAGAAAGATACATCGCACAAGGAGGCAGGTTATGGAAATGAGAGGTATATCAAAAGAGAAGAAGAGGATAGGTCTTATAAAAAGAGTTTTATTTCTTTTGTTCGGTGCAGGCATATTTTTGATAGGAAGCGGATGTGTGCCAACACTGCATGTCTTTTACTATAAAATACCCGACAATCCGCAGGTAAGGGCGGATATACGGGACTGTCAGCGCACGTCCCTGATGAGCGATGTAAACCAATGGACTGTTATGGGAAGCTGTCTGAATACGATCCCTGATGTGTCCTGGTACTACGGAACACTGCGGGATCAGAACTGTTATAATGCACGCAATGACGGCGACATCGTGGGCTGGGTACTGTATGATTGCTATGTGCCGGAAGGAGATCTCGGGAAAATAAAAGGGGCATATGAAGACGGGAATAAGCAGGGGACTTTCCTGTATCAAAACATGGTAGACACTATGAAGGCCCGCAATGAGCAACAGACCTTGAAAACAAAATCTAAATAAAATCACAATAACCTTAAAAAGGGGTTTTCATGAAGAAGAACTGTTGTGTAATGTTTTTATCGTTTATAGCTGTGCTTCTGCTGATCCCGGTTTCCGGGGTAAGGGCAGACCCCACTGCACGCAGCGGCATATCTATATACTCCGGCTGGACAGGACTGCCTTCTTTTGTAAAAAGTGCAATCAAGAGTACGGACAGCACGTATAATATGGAAGGATATACCGTTGGGGTGAGCTATATTTCATATGGAAGTGATGGTCCGAAAGGTGTTTTCTCGAGCAGGTACAGCCTTGCGTACAGCCATTATCGTACACTTCCCAATACTCAGGATTTCACTGCAGAGCATGCGGATATGTTTATGTTTGATGTGGCGGAGATCCTTACGATATTTCCCTCCTCGCCCGTAAACCTTTACACCGGTATAGGCATGGGTTGGGGTATTGTTCACCTGTATCATTGGGGTCCGCCTACAGACCCTACCGTTGACCTTCAAAAGGTAAAGGACCTGGAAAACCAGATAGGTAAATATTATCTACCTTTTCCCACGATCTACATACCCATCGGGCTTAACATAAGAATTGACGATTTTATCATAAGTGCAGAGGCAGGCATACGGGATATACCGTATCTTATCGGTATGGTTACCTATACATTTAACAAACAGGATCGAGTCAGAATCGTTAAAAAATTTATTCCACTTTCTTCCCCGGCACACGTATACACCGGCAGGATAGAGGGGCAGGTTGTTGATAAAGAAACATCGGCACCTCTCGGAAGGGCTGTCGTTGAGATGGTGGATACGGGTATGACCGATCTCTCTACCAATCCGATGAACGGGAGTTTTACAACCCCGGGGTTGAAGCCGGGTATTGTTACCTTATCTGCGAATAAACAAGGATATACTGCAAATACCGTTACCGTAACTGTGCAGGCCGGGACAGCAGTCTCAACGACAATCAGACTGGAAAAGGAATCTACGCTTGGTGCTGCTTACGGCAGGGTAACGAACCTTCAGGGCAGTCCCTTGCCGGCAACGATAACCACTGCTGCACTTTCCCGGGAAAGCGGTATGTCCCAGACAAGCCAGCAGCTTACCGGAGATGCAGCAACCGGCGGGTTCTTTATAAAATTACCGGCAGGGGATTATGCTATTTCTGCTTCCATGACAGGGTATAAGGCACAGACAAAGAACATCCATATCGACAGAGGC
>DAHXOM010000263.1 GCA_027364825.1 bacterium
ATATAGATAGTCTTGTTAATGATTTAAACATGGTTAATAACAGTATATAACGCCTTTCTTTTTTGTCAAGGAGTGAGGGATGATTAGCGAGAAGCACGAAAGGGAAATTTTGTGCAGACAGTCCCCTGGTCAGGAGACTCCAGGGGGTGTCGATTGATTCTTTAACCCCCTCTTTCCACCTTATCAGAGGGATGAAAAAAAGGTTCGAGGGGACGAAGGAAAGAAAAGGGGAAATGCGCATAAAAAAGGCGGGCCTGCGCCCGCCTGGAAGGTTACAAAAGTAAGAGCTTATTGCCACGTCCTCGGCGGATGTACACTCCACGTATTGAGAGGATTTATGTAATTGTTTTCAACATTTTGCGGCACACATACCCTGAAATAAGGATATATGAGCGAGCCGTTGCTCGTTATAGTCCCGCACTGTGTAAAAACACCCCCACTGGTTCCTGCAATACATTGCATACGCGCCTGCAGCGAGCCTGGCCCTGTATTACAAATAGGCATGGAGTACGGATTTGGAGGAGGATATAGTATGGGGCTGGGTCCAAAACTACGCGACATATTACTGCCACCGCCACCGCCACCGCCGCCGCCGCCACCGGGACTCGCACCGCCGTAGAGAGCTGTAATAAGCAACGGTGTAGATGGGATACCGCTCCCTGTTTGTGCAACAGAAAGAACCTGCCCTGCCTTTATTTGACCTCCTTGTAGCTGATCAATTGCCATTGATACCACTACACCTGTTCCACCAATGGCCTGGCAGTTGTACTGACTCGATGTTCCCGAACAGGCCTTTGGATCAGGTGTAAATACACCGAAGTATTGAATGCCATAAGCAGAATAAGATGTATTGAGACTCTTTGCACCCGTACTTGTGCCTGAAAACGATGATAGAGCTATATCCCATCCTACAATGGGGTAGCCTGGCTGTATACCACACATAGGGTCGTTAAAGCCGCCTGAGCCAGTCAATGTTGTCAGATTCAATGCAGTCAGAACAGAAGTCACCGGTGTATACGGATTAACCTGAACAAACTCATAAAAGTAATTTGGCAGTGAACAGCTGAGAGGGTTATCGTCATCCCCTGATGCAAGTCCAAGCCAAAGGTTATTACACGGGTCCCATATACTGCTTGGCAGAAAATAGAACTGCTGTGCCAGACTTTGCTGGGGCGGCGGGTCTTGTACTGCGAACTCCCTCTGTCCCCAGAAACAGTTTGTGTCAGTTTTCGGATCCATACATGTCCTTACAAGACCTGTTGAAGGATCTCTATCACCACCCCATGTTCCTGCTGCAGCAGCTCTCGGAAAGAACGAGAACTGCCATAACTGCCCTCCGAGATCGGGTAAGAAGGCTTCCATCCACCATGAATGCCCTGACCCCTGACTATACTGTGCAATGGCATCAACACTTGCCGGTGTAGGATATTGCATATTTGGATCATTTGTTTGATCAAACTTCCAGATCAATTTGCCAGTTGCAATATCCACAACATAAAAACCTCTTCCTCTGTTTGTCGTTACACCGGGGTCCCAACCTCCATTGAACATAACAACCCACCTGAGCTGGGGAGAAGACGGAGAGCCTGAGACCGGATCGAAATCCAGCCATACAGGACCTATTGATGGGCCATGCGGTACTACCTTGGAAAAGGTAAAGCCCATATTATTTGTTGTAAACTCCCACATAAACTTAGGATGCAGGGTATCTGTTATGTCAAGACAGATATAATACGTGCCTCCCAGCCTTTCACCAATGATCATGATGGTGTGCCAGTATGCGGCATTCCCGCTCAACCCAAGCCCGTTGTTAACCCCGGAAAGATACACATCTCTTATAAAAGCAGAACCGTCCACGTAATAGACGTGCTGGGTAGATTTGGTTATATAAATGCCGGCAGTTGTCCAGTACTGGCCTGTCGTTGTTGTCGGCACAAGTACAGGGTTTTGCATGTATTGAAGCTTCGGCAACAGGTCATAAGGGATAAATGCCCACGCTTCCTGGCCTGTCCCAAGATCAAACTGGGCTGTATAGGGTTCGTAGTTGCCGTTAAAGAATAGTGCTCCACCGGTATACCCGCCCGCGTAAAAGGCATGGATCATTCCATCATCAGCACCTGCAACAACAATCTGCGGCCTGCTATACACTGCATTGAGATATGTCTGATAATTCAGCTGGGTAACAGCAACATCCGCCGACCCAAGATAATCTACCGAGAGGGCATCGGAAGATACAAGCGTCGGGTCCGAATGGTAGATATCACCAAGCACATCCACACCGTCTGTCTTTGGTCCGAGTACGTAATCCATGATATTATCCATGGTCGTTGTGTCTGTTATACCAAAATCAGATGGTTGCAAATTTGTGTTCGTTGTTGTGAATAACTGGGCAGAGCCAAGCACACTATCTCCTCCGGCAGACCATGTTGTATCACCATTACTTGTGGTATTGGTCGTAAAGCCTGAAAGTAAGCCGGGCGTGACTGTATAAACAGTCCGCAGGTTTGGAGCAAGATAACAGGGAGGTTGACCTGCCCCTGGCGTTGAACTACACGCAGGCAGGGTTGTATCCGAAAGATCAGCGCCTGCATCCCAGATAGGCGGCGGAATTACCTCAGAAAAACTGCATTGCCCCGCAGCTGAGGTATTACCGCTGAACGGCTGCCCGTTTTTATCATACACTTGAATATTCCCTGTTGTTGGGTCTACCGCACCCGTATATTCTCTCAAATGCCCTACCCAAAAGGTCTGACTCTGCGGCAAAAATGATGCAATGAATGCTTTAAATACCGTAGTTGTTGTATTCCCTCCGCCTGCTGTCAAAAGCTGGGGCAGGCTTGGTGTTCCAAAGGTTTTGGTTTGCTTTACAATATTTGCAAAGAACGCATACAGCGCATTTTCAAGTGTCTGCCAGTCTTGTGCATTGGCAAACATTCCGCCGCCGATGTTTGCAGCCCTCTGTAATGCATAGGTATTGAGCTGCTGCCCATTACCGGATGTTCCTGCAAAGCCTATTGTATAGGTATTTATGTTTGTCGTACATCCTGCCTGTGAAGGCGGCCTTATGCTGTACTTATTGAGGAACCCTGCAACCTCATCTATGTTACATGTGCCTCCCGGCGCGTTTGAGCATGCAGATTCATTGGCAGTAGACTTCTGATAGCTCCCTATAGGCCAATCCGGTAAGCCATTAGGCCCGGCGTTTTCATTACCGTCTGTCATGACAATAATAAAGTTTTTCTCACAGGAAACAGCTGTATTATAACATCCGCACCATGAATCATTACTCGAACATGCATTTCCAAGGTTTGCACCGGATGGGGCTGTACAATAGGTGTTATTGTCACAAGCAATGCCCTGATACCAACTGTTATTGTTTGCAAAATATCCGCCTACCTGAACGATTGCACCTGCGAGCGGCGTACTGTGATCCCACGTCAAAGTGTAAAGTGTATTCAAATACTTTCCAGGTGTTGGGTTGTTCCCAAGCTGGCTGCAGGGCGGATAGATCTTTACATCTGTTTCAGCACCTGATGATGAGTTGTTAAATGAGAACACACCGAACCTTACCCCATTACCATTTGTATACTGATTAGAGTTATAGGTAATAAGGTCGCTCATGACCTTTCTTGTTACAACAAACTTCGGAGGGTAGAAATTCAGGAAGTTACCTGTGTAAAAAGAATAGTGGCCATTGTAATCAGTGCCGCCATACCAGTATCCGAAGTTCTTAAGCTGGGCTCTACATGCTGCCTGCTGCAGGTTTGTTCCACCACGCCGGGCGCAGAAGTAGGTAATTGTTCCACAGTCATAGTAGTAATTTGGCTCACTGCCGCCCCCGGGACCAGAACTATTTACGAGCTGACAATAATACGGTGGGTTGGCAAAATAACCGTTTAAATACACATGCGAACCGCTCAGATCACTCCATGAATTGGTTCCCACTCCCGTTCCACCGTAGTAGCATCCCTCTCCGCCGGGTTTTTCGTTTCCATCAAAGCATGTCGGATTACCTGTTGAGTATCCGTAATCATGTGTTGGATCGTAACCGAGGTTTTTAAAATATGGATTACTATTGTTTGCATCAACACCGCATGAATCCTCTCCATCCGGCACTGCACAGGGCAGTGATGTCATTGAACCCGATGTATCCAGGAATATTGCAACTGCAGGTGGGGGGGAACTGGTAATCGGATTTAAAAAGATTGATGTATCGTCACCAATGCTTTTCCGCGGCATGGTATCAACCATAAGTGCCATGATAAATACCATGATTAAATATTTTATCAGTCTTTTTGATGTCATTGTAATCTCCTTTTTGGCTCCTTTATAGCTCGTTTATGGGATACCGTAATATACGATCTGTTCGCATTCCATCCTTGTGTTGTTGCCTATGATACCCATTGATAGAACCCTGTAAAAACCACCGGCTCCTCCACTGCCGCCATGCCCGGGCAAACCAGTCTGATCTCCGGTCCAGCCGGAGCCAAACGGACTCGGTGCTGCTGGGAAAGATGTAGGCTTTACCTTCAGATAAGGCATATCGAAATAAGAAGGGGTTGTTGGCTCCGGTGCGTCATATATCCCCGCATAAAACCCGGTGTTGGGTATAGATGTCGGTGTATTTGTTGAAGATGGATTTTGAACAACGGTTGGAGATGACGGATGTAATTGATAATAATAGCTTCCGCAAAGATTCCCCATTCCCATGTCTATGCCCGGCGGCTGTTTTACAAATGCCTGCTGTCTTTGATTGCCGGATAGTTGGATATCCGATGTGGCAACCATCATTGCACCCATGCCTGCTATTGTGAGAGCCACAAGCATAAGCAGTGTTATAAGTAGTACATATCCGTCTTGTTTTTTGCTCATATCCATACTTGCCTCCTTACAATGCACTATTGTCATACAGCTGACTGGCGGTCCTTATGTTCGGTAATTGTATTATTTCCTGATATACTTCTCTTGGATAGTTGTTTAAGGTGTTATTAAGCTTTGGATACGAGAGGTTGGTCGTATCATGGTCCGCAATGAATTGGAGCGGCGGAACAGAAATATTTTGACTTGGAGCATCTCCCCTTGCAACGATTGTTAAGACAACGGCGTTTATGTTCTTTGGATTTTGCTGGGGATTTTCCGAAGTATAAACATTCGGATCCGTATGCGTCGGGTCAAAATAGGGGTTTGTAAACAAAGGAAAACCGGCTATTCCATTGTGCCCGTTAACCTTACCTGAACCCATTATATTATAATTTGTCGCTAAGTCACTGTCATCCATGATAAACTGTACCTGGAAGTCTTCTATGTTATCCGCAAGCGGTATGACCTGGTTACCGTTTATCTGCATCATTAAAGCAGGATGGTTTTGATAGGTATAATCCACATAGACATGCACAACATCAACCTTTTGGAAAAATCCATTATTAAAAAGTGATACCCCGCCGTTTTGATCGGTTGTAAGAGTATCGAGTTCATTATAAAAGCTTTGATCTTTGTTGACAGGAACCGTGTAAGTTCCTTGTTGCGCCGGGGCATTCCCGTCCAACGTAACCAATGCAGACAAAACATGATTTGCAGCTATCAAAAACCCGACATCTCCCGGTGATATACTAAAGTATGGATATTCATTATCATATTTTATCGTTGGTGGTGATGCGCCGGGGTCGACTACAAGATTCATACCGATAAAACCAGGCTCCCTATATGCAAAAGTCAGGCTGTCTGTTCCATTCGGCGGACAGGTAATAGGCCAGCCGTTAGCCGCACATTGTGTGCCATCTATGGTTGCTGTGGTATTTGAATCAGCCTGACCTGGGTTCTGATAGTTACATTTGTACTGGGACAGTAAATTGTTCGGCGTATAAAAACAGAATGCAGCTGAATCATAAGGGGGGTTTGTTACAACAGCACCTTGAAATGTATCGGATTTTATAATACCCATCCCTGCATTTTTTATCATCATGCCGATTGTATCGAGTGCCGTTCTTGCGTTGTTCTGGAGTTCGGTAGACATCCTGGTAGAAGTATAAGCCCTGCCCTGAAGAATAAATGTACCGGTCAATGCTATCATCATCAAAGAAGCAAGTACCAGCGAAACTGCCATTTCAACAAGGGTAAACCCCTTTACATCCCCTGCTTTATGACAGAGTTTTTCATTGAATCCACTATTTAATCTGTTATTAATCCGTTTCCTCATAGCCCTGCTTTCCGGATGTAACGGGGTAACCCCCTTTTGTTTCCTTATCATGGTTAAACTCCTCATTAATAATGTCCCGAAGGGATCGTTAAGGTGAAATTGCCATTGGCCCAGCTAACAATGATTGCTATACTCAATAGATTATTGACCGCGCTGAATGATGTATTAATCGGAGTAGCCACCCATTGTATGGTATAAATATTACCATTAATATTGTTGTTATTCGCCTGATTCGGAACGCAGTAGCCTAATGCATCAATACGGTTGCCGCAATTGTCGCATAACAGACATGCATCAGTGGTATGGCCATAACCGTGACTGCCTGCTGTTAACGCCGGACTACTGACCGTAAGCTGCTCAAGCTGGCCTGCAAGAGATTGGGCAAGGTAATTTGCTACTGTGTTATTATTACCTATGACTGCTCCCCTTGTTGCAAGCACCTGCAGACCCATCATGCCGAGTACACCGATGGCAAATAATATTATGGAAACCAGCACCTCTATTAAGGTAAAACCGCCTTGTTTTTTCATTTTATTATACCTCCGCTACCAATAAAATCATCAGTAAAACTCCTTAACAGCACCGGTCAAACTTATAATACCGATTGCATATTCCCTGGAGCCGTCATTATTAGCTGCATCACTTGATGGTATTATCGTTACACTGCCACCGCATACACTTCCGTTACACGTGCCGGCTGTACCTAACAATAGGGCGGAACCATCCGGCTGAAACGCTACTGCGCCGACACCGCCGTTACAAAACGTACAGGAATCAGGTATTACACATGGCTGTACATTATTACCGGTAACAGTGCAGTACGTCGTCGGTACGGTAAATGCTGCACCCGATTTTTGTATAATTGCATTAGGAAAGACAATACTTGATGAACAGGTATTTACCACACCATTAAACTCACCATTCTCAAAGCAGCCGGGGACATCACCAAGCGCAACACAGTCATTATTTGCATCATTAATGGTGATGTAGCAGCTGCCCGTTGTATTCGTGTTAATTCCCGCAACCTCAGCAGGACAGGCGCCTGTATAAAAAGCCACTACAACATTATTACCATTCCTAATTGCATTCATCCTTGCCGTAACAAGCGTATTTGTTATACCATCTGCACAGCTTCTTACCTGAAAGCCGGTGTACCAGCTGCGCATATTGGGAGCAGCTATGATACCTATGATACCTATTATCAGGATAACAACCATGAGTTCTATCAAGGTAAACCCGGTCAGAGAATTATTCGCATTCGAATAGCCGGAATGGCACGGAGCAGAGCCATGGCACAACGACAAAGCACTCCCATCAAATCCCCCATATCCCCCTTTTCTAAAGGAGGAGAAAAGGGGATTATTGAAAGAGATTGCTTCTCCGCCTGAGGCGGATCGCAATGACATTGGAATATCATCATACGTCTTCAATTGAGCAAACCCTTTATTCATGACCAACCTCCGTCTATGTATTTAGCAACAAACATACCACTGTATGAAAGGAAAAGCTATATGAAATTTCAGCAGGTTAAGGACGGAATCTATTAAATAACTCTACCTCTAACGTGAAAACATGTCAAAAGCATGCAAAGATTGCACGGTTTCCTAATATTACATTCTTTATATTGTCACACAGTTCCTATTTATATAGTATGGCAAAACCGGCCGCTAACCTATTTCTTTTTTAATCATTTCTTCTACTACATTTAAAAAGTGTTGGGTCTCATTAAGCCATGGGCGAACTTTCTCAACATCAAAATGTACTAAATCAGCATAGTCGCTCTTTTGCCTATTATCGAATAATCTGTCATAAAGTTGTCCTAATTCCGTTTCTATTACGCCGGTTTTCACTAAATTTTGATGAAATAAAGAGCGTATTCCACTATGCTTAGCTGATGAAAGTCCTTTTATTAACAATAATGCAGAAACTGCATAATAACACGAATAATAAAGTCTATTAATGAATGTATTAACATGACCCGTATTTAAAAGTATTTTTGCTTCTTCTATTTATTCGTGGGCGCGTTCTAAACGATAAAAGACAAGAGTTTTTATCTCCGCCTTCATAGGACAACACCGTCTTTCTCAATATTCTGATAAAAGGGCATAACTTTATAGAGCGAAGAATTCCAATCCTTACGGCTATAGGTAACAATAGTTAATACACAACCTGTTTCTATCTCTATGGGGAAGAGTTGGGCTCTAATGAGGTCCTCTTTTTCAAGACTCGCATTTCCATCAACTAAAATGAGCAGATCGTAATCAGAATCAGAAACTGCATCCCCACGCGCCCTTGAGCCATAGAGTATTACATCAGCATTAGGGTCAATGCTTTTAATAGCATTGCTGCATTTAACCAACAATGTTTTCTCTAACTTAGAAAGTATTTTATTGTTTTCGATCTTCTTCATTATGTTAAAAGCTTATACCGTCTATTAGTAAAATTCAACCCCTTAAGAAATTCCAGAATCCCTTCGGCGTAACTATTACAATGCCGCCATATTTTTTTAAGCTCAATAAATCATCATCTCCGGTTATTATGAAACGTGCATTACCTTTCAGGGCTGTTCCTAATATTTTTGAGCGGACTCAGTATACATCATCATTTGAACCAATATCTATCAGTATAATTTCTTGCCCTCTCTGTGCAAAGGTTAATATGATTCTATATGCAAAGGTTACTGAAATTGCATAGTTGCCCTGAAACTTGCCCTTTAATTTATGAAGTTTTAAGGATACATGATGAGGGTCAAGCTCCAATAACCTTAAAACCTTTTTATATCTTTCTATAATCTCCGGATGTTTCTTTAAAAAAACCGACTCCCTTCTTAAATAGGTGTCGGTAAAAATCAGTCTGAACATTATATTTTTAGTCTGTTGAAGTGGGCTTCTGCCGATTCAATCTTATAT
>DAHXOM010000269.1 GCA_027364825.1 bacterium
ACTCAATACTGGGGGGCAAACGGCTATACACTGAGTCCGGCGGGTGTCCAGGTCGGAAACAGTTCGTTTGATGCGGTTGACCGTAAAGCTATACCCCAGCCAAGCGAAATTGCCGTAACACCGGATGGGAAAACAGCTTTGGTCCTGAGTACAGGATGGGTCACGTATGCAAATAAAAGCCACATGATAACAGCAATAGATACATCCACAGACACGATTGCATCTTATATTTCTCTTACTACACCGCCGCTTGGATACGAGAGTTTTGACGGTATGGCTGTCAATAGCTCAGGTACGGATGTCTACGTGCCGGGCATACAGGGTCAGAGAGGCTCTGTCCTTGATGTGGGGATAGGTGCAGGCAGTACTCTCAGCTTCAAACAAGCAATACCTCTTCAACCTTACACAACGTCCACCTTTGGTTCACCGACGCAGGTCTGGCCAACGGCTGCAGGGATAGCGGTATACGGGAACACCTTAATAACCGCCAATAATGTTGCTTACGACGTCAACGGCAATCAGTACCCCGGTGAGACAGTTTCCATTATAGACCTTTTAACAAACACACAGACCTTTACCTTGACAACAGGAGGCTTTTACCCCTGGGCAGTAGCGATAACACCGGACGGTAAAGAGGCTTATGTGTGCAACCGACAATCCAATACAGGGGCCGGTACTGTTTCCGTAATATCCCTTGGAAGCACACCTGCTGTAACAGCGACTATACTTCTGAATCAGGTAGGATCCGCAGCAATTATATCTTCCCTGGACGGCAGCAAGATGTATGTAGCAAACACGCTCAGCGATACGGTCAGCGTCATTGACACAGCAAACAACACGGTATTCGGAACGATATCCCTTGCAATGTTCAGTGGAGAACCCTCCATGGGTGGATTGCCAAATAACCTCGCACTTTCAGACGACGGGAAATATCTGTATGTTTCCATGGGCGCTGATAATGCCATTGCTGTCATTGATACTGCGTCTGATCAGGTTATAGGCAGAATACCGACTGCCATATACCCGTCGGGAGTTGCCTTTAATGCGGTTAACAAGCATATCTTTGTTGCAAATATGTACGGTGTAGGACACGGACCGTACGTACCGGCAGGATTTAACCAGGTTTACAATTTTGCGGATTACGCATGGTTCTGCTACGGCTCTGTATCGGACATTACCCAGCCCACAACCGCGCAGCTTGCATCTTACACCAATCAAGTACTTACCAATGATTTTGTTCCGACAACGCATCCGCATCCTGCTGTTCCGGCAAATATCATGAGCGCATGGTCAAATATAACGCACATTGTTTATATCTTGAGAGAGAACAAGACCTCAGACATGGAATTCGGGGATCTCGGCACTCAGGCAAACACCGAGCCAGTACCATGCCCGTTTTACTCTGCCGGCAGCTTTACTGCTTTCAGCATATTGCCCGCATCGTTTGGATGTAATAACTCAGGGAATGCCGGTATCGGATTTACCACACCCAACACCCATGCAATGGCAAGTCAATTCGCCCTTGATACGAACTTCTACCTTGACATTGTACCCTCGATAGCCGGACATCCCTCATCTTTTCAGGGCATGATCAGCGATTATCTTCAGAGGATCTGGTCAATCAATACAGGATATGGAGGCAAGAACAGGGCAGGAGATTCCGGTGAGCCGGTAGCGTCCGTCCCGAGCGGAACACTCTTTGATGCGCTCAGGAATGCAGGTATATCGTTCTCTGTTTTCGGACAGGGCATGCCTTCTGTATACAACGGTCCTTTCGGCAATAACAATCCCTTAAACTCATCGCCTGAATTTGATCAAAACTACGGTGGAAATGATTTCAGCGACGTAACAAAGGCGGATTATTTCGTTAAAAATATCGTTCAAACCAACACCTTGCCAAACTTTGTATTTATGTCATTAGGGGATGACGGATACGAACCGACCGATACCCCGATAGCTGCTTACTCGGAAAACGATGCTGCAACAGCAATGGTTGTTCAGGCAATCGTAAACAGCAAGTACTGGGGATCTACAGCGATATTTATTGATGAGGATGATCCTCAGCCTGGTTTTGATCACGTCGATCAGGAAAGGTCGTTTATTCTCGTTGTAAGTCCATATGCAAAGCATGCATATATATCCACTGCGCATTATGGATTCGCGAGTGTACTCAAAACCATAGAACTGATACTCAGCCAATCGACAGGTAAAACCCTCGTACCTATGACGGAGTTCGATGCTACAGCTCTGCCCATGTATGATATGTTCCAGGCTACTCCGGACATGGCACCGTTTACGGCAATACCTGTGACATGGAGCTCGGTTGGATGGTCAAGGAATTAAGAGAGATGTTCATGATTCTGATTTTGAATCCTGAGCTTATTTTGAATCTTGAATCTTTTTCTTAATGTTGAGTCTTGAATCTTGAATTTAAGTAGGGCGGTATTCCCGCCCTACTTAATCCTTGTTCCGTTGGTTGTATCCCGGTCAAGTGTCAAAAGGGCGAGGTGCTCCGGATCCCCGGCTGCAAGCAGCATGCCTTGGGATTGTATACCGAACAGTTCGGCGGGCTGAAGGTTTGCAACAACGACGATACGCTTACCCGGAAGTTCTTCAGGCTTATAAGATTTGCCGATGCCTGCGACTATGGTCCGCTTTTCTCCTATATCCACCTCAAGCTTGATGAGCTTCTGTGATCCTTCCACCTTTTGAGCGCTGATTATTGTTCCGACCTTTAGCTCGGTCTTCTTGAATTCATCTATACTGATAAGCGGTACTGCCTGCTGTTCGGGATGCTTTTGCGGGGGCGGGACCGCCCTTTCTGCCCTGGCGGCATCAGTTTTGGATTTCTCCAATTTTTTCTCAAACAAAGGCGGTGCCTGTGTAATCTTAACACCTGCTATTGCCCCGCCCCATTGCGACAGCTTTTCAAGGTCACGTCCTTTTATATCCTGTGATAGTGCATTGAGAATCGTCTCTGCGGTATCCGGCATAAACGGCAGAAGGTATGCTGCTGCAATTCTGGTTGCCTCTATTGTATTGTAAAGTCTCGTGTTCAGTCTTGCCGTATTTCCCGTCTTTGCGTCCTGCCACGGCTTTGTCAGATCAACGTACCTGTTTGCCTCACCGATAAACTCCCACAATGCAGTAAGTGCGGTATGAAATTCAAGGTTGTTCATAGCCTGACTATAGGTTCTGTAGAGCCATTCAGTTTTTTGCATCAGCGTCCTGTCGGCATCGTCTTGTTCCGATGCCGCTTGCAGTACCCCTTTTGCAAACCTCACAACCATGCCTGTTGCTCTGGAGAGAAGATTCCCAAGGTCGTTTGCAAGATCGCTGTTAATGCGGGTATTCATGGCGATTTGAGAAAAGTTGCCGTCAAGACCGAACGGGACCTCCCTCATGAGAAAGTATCTTGTTGCGTCAGTGCCGTAATCTTTTACCAGAGATTCGGGAGAAACGACATTGCCGATGGATTTACTCATTTTCATACCCTCTATCGTCCACCACCCATGTGCAAATATACGCTTTGGCAGGGGTAATCCTGCGGACATGAGGAATGCAGGCCAGTAGACGGCATGAAATTTTATTATGTCTTTGCCCACGATTTGTACCGCGGGCGGCCAGAAGCTGCTGAACTTGCCTTCATCGCTCAAGAACCCTGCAGCGGTCAGATAGTTTAAGAGCGCATCAAGCCATACATAGATCACAAGCTTCGGATTGTCCGGCACCTTGATCCCCCACTCGAATCCTGCCCTTGTGATGCTCAGGTCCTTCAGTCCGTCCCTTACGAAACTCAGGATTTCGTTCTTCCGGGAAACCGGGAGGATAAACCCTGAATTTGACTCGATATGCTCAAGCAATGGCTGCTGATACTTTGACAACCTGAAAAAGTAGCTTTCCTCTTTTATTCTCTCCACTTCCCTGCCGCAGACAGGACACTTCCCGTTCACGAGCTCCTTCTCGGTCCAGTAGGATTCGTCGGGAATGCAGTACCACCCCTCATATAATCCCGGGTAAATATCACCGTTGGCTTTCATCCGTGCCCACATCTCGTAAACCACCCTTGCATGCCGCTCTTCGGTAGTCCTTATGAAGTCGTCATTTTTTATGTTGAGGATTTTCCATGCATCCTTGAATTTTGTAACAACCTCGTCCGCGAGTGCTTTTGGGGATATGCCCCGTTCCTCCGCCGATCTCTGAATCTTTTTACCATGTTCGTCGGTGCCTGTTATCAGGAACACCTTTTCTCCACAAAGACGCTTGTACCTTGCCAGAACATCCGCTGCGACGGTCGTATACGCATGGCCTATATGAGGGACATCGTTTACATAGTATATCGGAGTCGTTATATAAAATCCCTTGTCCTTTTGTTTCAAGATATGCTCTTCCGTCATTCATACTCCTCTTAACTGAACAAGCCTTTCAGCTTAACTTCCGTATGTTTAAACTTCACCTTTTCCCCGTTTTCAAGCAAAACCAGGACGTTCATAGCCAGCACATCATGTCCTATGACCTCACCCGGTCCCATCGGTGTTGTCACTTTCTTATTCATTTTTGGCAACACATTGAGTGCCTCGACATAGAGATCATATTCGTACGTCAGACAACACATGAATTTTCCGCAGACACCGGAAAGCTTATGGTATGTTTGCGGTAAGCCCTGCGGCTTTACGTGTTTGAGCGTTACGGAGTTAAATGTTTTTAAAAACGTACTGCAGCACAATTCCCTGCCGCAGGGGCCCACACCGCATATAATCTTTGACCTGTCCCTGGCACCTATCTGGCGCATCTCTATATGCGTGTGGAAACGTTTTGCAAGATCTTTTATCAGGTCCCTGAAATCGACCCGCGTTTCCGAAACAAAGTAAAACAGCGCTCCGCTGCCGTCAAAGAAAAACTTTACATCAACAACAGAAAGATTTAATCCGAGTTCTGTTGCTTTATTCTGGCAGTACATCTTTGCCTCTTTGGCCCGCTGGAACAAAATCTGCTCTTTTTCCGCATCATCGAGGGTAAACGGCCGTACAACCTTTAACAGGGATCTTATATCTTCATCGGACATTTCCGACTGGAACGGCTCCACTTTAACCCTGCCCGTTGATATGCCGTTCTTTGTTTCAATGATCACCTTCTGATTCCTCTGTATTTTTAAATCCGATGAATCGTATATCTGAAGCTCATGAGAGAACTCCGGCTGAATCTTTGTAATTCGTTTAATCGTCATTATTGTCACCTATAAGTTGAAATAGTACATGCTCCATAATCATCTGGGGACTTATATTAAGTTCATAAGCATACCGCGCTTTTTCAAGGGATGCGGCTGCATTTATGATAGCATTCTTTTTAAATTGACCGGAAAAGGCGTTTATCTCTTCATAAAACCCCTTATTCCTCACCAGACGGGAGTTGTCTTGAATAATAACGGCATCAATGAAGAACGATAAAATTATATCGGCGATCTGTTCAAAATGTTCTTTATATGTTTGTACTTTAAATTTTTCTGCAAGCTTTACCATGGAAGCCGGCTCTTTCAACTCAACCATGAGTGTTATTATTTTTTTTACATCGTTTTCTATATCATCGATTGTAGTATATTTTATACTCCCATCCGAGAGAAGACTCAAATAGTTTAATTGCTCTTCGCCGAGTTTTGTTTTTGAGGCAAGAATTCCTCTTATAACCTCTGCGGAAAGCCTGTTGAATCCGACCTTGATAAGCCTTGATTGAACGGTCGGCAGCAACCGTGCATAGGACGATGTTATGAATAGTATGGTTGTCCAGGGCGGCGGCTCTTCGAGGGTTTTCAGCATGGCATTTTGTGCGTGCATATTCAATTCCGATGCATCATCCACGATGAGTATCTTTTGCCTGCCTTCAAAGGTCGGCATGTTGAGCCATTCTATAC
>DAHXOM010000270.1 GCA_027364825.1 bacterium
CGGCTTTTGGCAATGTATGGATACTCTCATAGACAGGACACAGCTTGAGGAATTGTGGGCTCAGGCGAATGCACCATGGAAACTATGGAAACGTTGATGTTACTATGAACCTGTTTAAGGGTGTTTATAAGGGTAAGAGAGTTCTTATCACAGGACATACCGGATTTAAAGGTTCATGGCTTGCATTATGGCTTAAAAAGCTTGATGCTGATGTCACTGGCTTTGCCTTAAACCCGCCCACAAAACCGTCCCATTTTGAATTGTTGAATTTGGATATTAAATCTATACGAGGGGATATAAGGGATCTAAAGGCTCTGATAAAAACATTTCACAAATACAATCCGGAGATTGTTTTTCACATGGCTGCCCAACCTATTGTTAGATATTCTTATGACAACCCAACGGAGACTTTTGAGACAAATGTTATGGGTACAGTAAATGTACTTGAAGCTTGCAGGGAAACGGTATCGGTAAAAGCGGTAGTAAACATTACAAGCGACAAGGTTTATGAGAACAAGGAATGGGAATGGGGGTACAGGGAAAACGATACCATCGGAGGTTACGACCCCTACAGTTGCTCAAAGGGATGCTCGGAACTTATTACATCATCTTATAGGAATTCTTTTTTTCATAATAAGCTATTGATAGCGAGCGCCAGGGCTGGCAATGTAATAGGCGGAGGGGATTGGGCTGTAGACAGGCTTATACCGGATATTATGAGGGCTGTTTCCAAAGGCAAACAGGTCTTAATAAGAAATCCGCATGCAGTAAGGCCGTGGCAGCATGTGCTTGAATCCTTATCAGGATACCTGTTATTAGGTCAGAGGTTGCTGGATGGTAAAAGGGAATTTGCACAGGCATGGAACTTTGGTCAGAATTATTCGGACTCATGGATGGTAGAAGAGATAATAAAAGGTGCAAAAGCACTTTGGCCTGAAATAAAATATACCATGCATCACGATCATAAAACTCCCCATGAGGCCGGCTTACTCAAGCTTGATTGTTCAAAGGCTTATGAAAGGCTTCTCTGGGTGCCCTTATGGACAACAGAAAAAAGCTTAAAGAAAACAATAAATTGGTATAAAGAGTTTTATCAGAATGCCGATATTATGAGCAATAAGGATTTGGACGAGTACATCGCTGACGCAAAAATTAAAAAAGCTGTATGGATCTCATAGATGCGGTTTAAAGAAACTCCGTTAATGGGCGCTTATATAATTGAGCTGGAACCGCATACCGATACTCGGGGAACATTCGTAAGACTGTACTGTAAGGACGAATTCTCAGCGATCAACCATACAAAAGAATTTGTCCAGATAAATTACTCCATAACAAAGAAAAAAGGAACTGTAAGAGGAATGCACTATCAGGTACCACCTTCTGCAGAAACAAAACTTATAGGTTGTGTAAACGGCCGTGTGTTTGACGTTATAGTGGACATAAGAAAAAAATCTTCGACTTTCTTAAAGTGGTTTGCTGTTGAATTATCCAAACAAGGTATGAAAATGATCTACATACCGGAGGGTTTTGCCCATGGGTTTCAGACACTGGAAGACGGAGCAGAATTGATATATCATCATACTTCCTCCTACAATCCCGAACATGAAAGGACCATACGGTACGATGATAAGCGCATAAATATAGCATGGCCCATGAACATTACAGAGATCTCGGACAAGGACAACCATGTAAAACCACTTGACATGGACTTTTCAGGAATAGATATATGAAGTGCAGGTTCTGTGGCAAGGAATTATCCTATGTATTTGCAGATTTAGGTAATGCCCCACCCTCAAACTCATTCCTGAAACAAGAACAGCTCAATGAACCCGAGGTGTTCTATCCGCTTAAGCTATTTGTATGTGACAGATGTTTTTTGGTTCAGGTGGATGAATATAAGAAATCAGATGAAATATTTAACAATGAGTATGCTTATTTCTCATCTTACTCAAAAACATGGCTTGAGAATGCAAAACAGTATGCCGATCTAATCGTAAGTCGATTTCCACTGAACCAACAGTCCCTGATTATTGAGATTGCATCAAA
>DAHXOM010000072.1 GCA_027364825.1 bacterium
CCGTAACATGGATACCCTGCAGGGGCTTGAGGGAATGGGGCAGTCCGGTTTGATCGCCCGTGATCCCCTGGGACTGCGCAACCTTGTACTCGCGCGTATGGCCTCGCTCCTGCCTGTCAACGGCGCAACCATTACGAATAACTTTATTATGAGCAGGGACAGAAGGCACATCCTCATCATTGCAGAACCGAAACAATCCTCAACAGACACCGCCTTTGCATTGAAAATACAGGCTCTCATGTGCAGGCTGACCGCGGAAATAAACCGAAGAGCCGGAGGAGAACAAAACCAAGTCTCGATTACACCCATCGGCTCCTACCGTGCTGCTATCGACAATGAAACCATAGCCAGGAAGGACACGATGCGGGCACTGCTCCTCTCTACGATCGGGATCGCACTGCTCCTCTTGATCAGTTTTCCCCGATGGTACATAGGGCTCATGGCTCTTATCCCGGCACTGGCGGGGACAGCTGCGGCGCTCTTTGTCATGTCGCTCCTCAGGCACAATTTATCCATCCTTGCCATCGGCTTCGGCGGGGCCATTATCTCCATCAATGTTGATTACGGTATTGCCTACCTTCTGTTTCTCGATCAAACGCAGACCACCTCAGGGACCTACGCGTCACGGCAGTCGTTCTGGGTTGGGCTCGGGGCATCTCTGACCACGATAGGATCATTTCTGGCATTGAGTTTCAGCGGGTTTCCAATCCTTGCCGAGATAGGCTGGTTTACGGCCATGGGCACACTCTTTTCTTTTGCATTCGTCCATACGATATTCCCGCTGGTCTTCCGCAGGGTGTCCCCTGCAAAGCGCCAGGGCATCATGCCTATGGAAAAGCTCACGAGCCGCCTGGCACTCTCGAGCGGATGGACGTCGTTTATCGTGGTAGGCATCTTTGGGCTGGTGATGGCATTTTTTGCCAGGCCTGCGGTAAAGGCCGACGTAGAGGCAATGAACACGGAGAGTTCGGCCACGCTGAGGGCGGAAACTCATATCAGGAAAACATGGGGAGACATACTGTCGGACACCACGTATGTCCTCATTCAGGGGAGTTCTGTTCAGGCACTGCAGGACCGTGCCGACCGTCTCAATACTTTTATCACAGACCGTACGGCATCCGGCGTTGTCCGCTCCGGGTTCTCTCCTTCGTCTCTTTTCCCCGGTGAGGCCCTGGCGCGGGAGAACGAGGCCGCTTGGAAATCGTTCTGGACAAAGCAGAGGGTCGAATCCCTGCACCGTGAAATCTCGCACGACGCAAGGATTGCCGGTTTTTCCCATGATGCCTTTGAGCCGTTCTTTGACAGCCTCGGGAGCAAGGGCGCTTATGATCCGGCAATTCCCCGTGAACTCTACGGAATGCTCGGTATATCCAGGAGCTGGGACAACAAAACCTGGATGATGATAAGTGCAGTACGGCCCGGGCCGGGTTATAATCCGGAGATTTTCTACAAGGACCTTTCCTCGGCAGGCATCGGTAAAATGCTCGATGCCCGTTGGTTCACCGAACGGTTATCAAACCTGCTCTTCACCATGTTCGTCAGGATGGGCATCCTGTGCGGGATAGGTCTTGTCGTTGTATTGGTATTTTATTTCATGGATTTTATACTGGTACTGCTTGCGTTGGTCCCGGTTGCTTTTGCCCTGGTCAGTACCTTTGCAACGTACCATTTCCTCCATCGCCCCCTTGACATTCCGAGCCTCTTGCTGGTCGTCGTCGTGTTCGGTATGGGAAGCGATTATCCCATCTATTTCATCGGGGCATATCAGCGATATTTTGACGAACACGACCCTGCCATGAGGCCCATACGTACTGCGGTGTTCCTCAATGCGGGTTCCACGATTACCGGTCTTGGTGTCCTGGCATTCGCAGGACAGGCCATGCTGAAGAGTGCCGGACTGAGCATGGTGCTCGGGCTCGGCTATGCACTTATCGGGACTGTCATACTTCTGCCGCCGGTCCTGAGGGTCCTGTACGCACCCAGAAAGAACAGAGAGATGCCTGCAGTTGCGGCCGGCTCTCCCGAACACAGGGCAAGGGTTGTGTCCGCGTATAGATTCATGGAAACCTACGTCAGGATGTTTGCCCGGTTCAAGATCAGGTTTGACCCGATGTTTCCGAAACTTGCGGGTTTTGTCGGGCCTATGGACAAGGTTTTGGATATCGGATGCGGTTACGGCGTTCCTGCAGTATGGCTGATGAATCTTTATCCTTCAGCGTATTTTTTCGGCGTGGACCCGAATCAGGACCGTGTGCGGGTAGCGCGGAGGGCATGGGGTGATCGCGGGACCGCTTTTCAGGGCAGTGCCCCTGATTTTCCGAAACCTCCGGATACCTGCGATGCAGTGCTCATGCTCGATATAATCCATTATCTTTCCGATGAGTCATTTACACAAACCCTTACAGCCGCGTCTTCCTGTCTCAAGCCCGGAGGATCCGTGGTGATCAGGGCCACAGTCTCTTCATCAAAGCATGTGCCCTGGGAACGTTGGCTGGAGCAGACAAGGCTCAAAATACGAGGCCAAAAAAATTATTTCAGGACCAGCGATAGTATTATTAAGTCTATCACAAAGGCCGGTCTCACCCTGACCTATTCCGGAGAGTCTGCACCCGGAAGAGAAGAGGTCTGGTTTGTTTGCAAGAGGCTGTCCGACAAATGACCAAATGTAAAAATGGGAAAGATGTCATGCTGAACTTGTTTCAGCATCTAATAAGATCAATCAATTATGAGACCCTGAACCAAATTCATGGTGACAAAACAGCAATTGTCGGACTGCATGGTAAGCCGGGGGCGCACAGCCAAAAGCCGTTATGAAAGGCCAATTCTACAGGTTCATAGCTTTCTTGTCCCGAATCCTTGGACTCTGGATCGTCTCGGCTGCTGCAGGTGTCATTGTTGCGGCCTATTTTATTCTCCTGCCCCGGAGGACAGGTTCCAGTGTCAGGTTCTACAAGGCCGTGTTTCCCGAAAGAAACACCCTTTTTCATGTGTGGTGCGCATGGAGACAGTACCATCATTTTTCAACGGTGTTTGTCGACAGGCTGCGGTTTTAAAAAAAAGACGGGTTGAAATGGGTGGGACATGGCCTTGAGTATCTTTCGACGGCAGCCAAAAAGAGCGAATACGGCATACTGCTCACTTCACATTTCGGGAATTGGGAGGCAGCAGCACGCGGTCTCCAGACCCTTGACCTGAAGATCCTTTTATACATGGGAGCACGGCAGTACGAACAAATCGAAGCGCAGATCAAAAA
>DAHXOM010000274.1 GCA_027364825.1 bacterium
ACACTCATCCGACAGCACAATGTCACAGTTCTTCCCTCCCCCTTGACGGGGGAGGGCGAGGGTGGGGGTGGTAGATTAATTGTTCACCCTTCCCTTAATCCCCTCCCGTCAAGGGAGGGGAGAGTTACCTGCTTGAAATGAAAAAGAACGGCCTAATTATTCCCTATTTCTTGTCTTTTATAGAATCCAGAAGCTTCTGTGCAAGGGGCTTATCAAATAATGCCCAGTCCGCTCTGAAGCTCGGGGTTTTATAATTGATGACCTTTTCCAGCATCTCCCGTGCCTGGTCATACTTACCTTCTTTAATGTAAACCTTGCCCATGATGGCCATTGCCAGGGTAAAGTTTGGATCGTTTTTCAGTGAAGCATTGAGATAATCCATGGCCTTGCTGTCACTGCCGCCGACTATCCACGGCAGCTCGTAGTACATCTCGCCATAAGCCTCAAGTATATTAAAATTGTTTTTATCAATCGCATAAGCCTTACCGAGATACTTCTTGAAATCAGGCAGCATAAAAAGTGAATTGAGAACGCCTTTATACTGTCCGACCCTGCCGATATTCGCAGCGTACCAGAAATACCCCATTGCACTCTTGGGAGCAGCCTTAATGGCCTTGTCTGCAGCAGCCTGACCGGCCTCATAGTCTTTCAATGCGTCGGTGTTGGTAAGTTTTACCTGGTCCCCCATAGTAAGATAGGTTCTGGCGACATCGCAGTAAGCATCAGATATAATTTGGGGATCCGTGGTCCCTGTTATGACCTGCTGGAACAGGTCCAGGGATTTCTGCAGATTGGTAATATCCTTGTCGTAATTATTAAATACATTTTCCGCATCGGAGAGCGTGACAGCATGTGCACTTGCAGTAAACAGAAGCGCAATGGCTAATACCACTATTGCTTTTAGTTTCAGCATATTTCCTCCTTTTTATCCGTCTGAGACGGTTTTTTATAGGTCAGATAAAATATCCAGACTTACTGAACCACCTGTACCATACTTTTATCGCTTTGTTTACAACTTCATGCCTCTGCCAGCAGTGCCTTCACGGCAAGGGTAAAACCGTACGGACCTATACCGTCTATCTTGACGATGCGGTCCAAAGCCACATCCGTGAAAGTATTGTCCGGCTTCTTTACCAGATACGGCATATCGACCTGCCTGAACATGGGTTCGTCATTCTTACCTTCGCCGACGGCAGCCGCAATGATTTCAGCGTACACCGTTCTGTAGAGAGACACAAGCTCTTTTACCGCTACTCCTTTGTCCGTGTTACCCATAAGATGATAGAACCTTGTACCGGGATAGACCTTCAGCCCGTTTTGTTGTGAGAATTGTTTTACCCTTTCCAGCAGGGACGGGTCTTTGAGAATAAAGGGTTCATCATGCCGCCTCACCTTGGCCATGGCTGCAAGTGAAGGCTCAAGGTTAAGATACCGGGACACTTCTTCGACGGTCATGTCCCCAAAACCTGTGAGCATGTCCTTGAACTCCCTTTTCATCTCCTTGAATACCTGCCGTATCCTGTCATAAGAGGCCCCAAGTTCCAGGGCACTATAACCATCAACATGTTCAAGCCGTTCAAGCTGTTTCAACCGATTGAACTGCTCGAATTGTTCCGGAGGCAGGTATATCGCCCCGCCGTTCTCGACGATGAAGGGCGAATTATTGCCGGTCTTTTCCCTGAAGTAGATGACCTCTGCATACGACTTGCTCGTGCAGAATATAAGCGGGATATCATGGCTTTTCAGGAGTTCGATACCTTCTCTCGAAGCCTCATACGAGTACGTATAATAATCAAGCAGGGTGCCGTCGAGATCCGTAAAAACAACGAATTTTTTGTTCATCTATATTTCCTTACCAGGTATTTATTGTACTCTTTTCCCTGTCAATAAACCTGAATAATAGCTATCAGTGCATCTATATCATAAGAATCAACCGCCTCAAAGCAAACCCCGTAGATACCAACGGGCAACAGACTGTGTAACAATGCACAAAATTACTTCTCCCCCTTGACGGGGGAGGGATATAAAAAAAGATTGTGACACAGCCTCGTGAGGGGAGGGCGGGTGGAGTTATGATTTAAACCTGTCCAATGTCCGGGGCTGCTCCCTACCTTTTTTTATAAACCATCTCTTGATGAGAGGAGGATTTAAAACAGTCAGTCAAATAACTTCAACTGCGGATATTCATTGGCTAATGTAGCTTTTACTTTCCTGTAAAAATCTTTCGCTGTTTGCAGCGCGTTCTCCGCTTCTGTCCGGCTCAACGGCAGCAGGGGATCATAGGTGAATTGGTTTCTCTTCCTGCGCATTGTATCGAAAACCGCTATGAGTTCCCTGAATTTATCTCCGAGTATTTCTCCGGCAGCCCGGATAGTCGTTGCATGCTGCTGTCCGTCATGCGGGCGGTACCCATTGATAAAAACAACAGCCCTTGCAATCTTTAACATGCCATTGTACGCAAGCGTATAACATGCTTCTTCATCAATTGTGATGTTCTTTTCCGAGGCATAAATATTCCTTGATGCGCTTTCCAGCAGGGCTTTCACCTGATCAATGCCGATATTTTCTTTTTTGAGCAAACCTTTTCTTTCAAGCTCCCTGAAGGAGTTTTCTAAATGCTTTTCCATCTCCCACCACCAGTATAT
>DAHXOM010000276.1 GCA_027364825.1 bacterium
GTATACTCCATGCCCATAAATACCTCCTTTATTTATCGCGCTCAAAAGACCCGCTATTTTTTCAGGCAGAGGCCCCTGCCTTTCTAACGGGGATTTACTATAATATAAGAGGATAATGATAGGAGACAAGGAAACGGAAAAATATCACGATTTAAAATAGTTGTTGACAAATATTTAAATATCACTATATTAATACTATTCCCATCATAGATGGACAAAGAAAGGAGGGTTGAATTTTGATGGCAAGTGGTAAAGTAAAATGGTTCAGTGACGCCAAAGGTTACGGTTTCATTGAACAGGATAATGGGCAAGATATATTTGTTCATTATTCAGCAATTCAGGGAGACGGATTTAAGTCTCTTAAGGCAGGAGATCAGGTTAGTTTTGAAGTAGTATCAGGTCCAAAAGGACCGCAGGCTTCAAAGGTTACAAAAGCTTAGTTAATAAGTTAGATTTCAGGGCCTTTTATTAGGTTATTCCTCAGTCCTGTTTACAGGACTGAGGAAATTTTATTTATAGCCCCATTCTCTTCTTATCTTCACCCCGTTAGAAAGCTCCACCCTTTATGAGGGGTAAAGCCACGCATGCGTGCCGTAACGCACTAACACAAAGTTTCAACACTTGTTCTTCGGCGTGCAGGCATGTCCTTTCTAACGGGGTTTACCCTCCAGGCCGGATTAACACCTTGACTCCCTTTTCCCTATTTATTAGGGTTAACCAATATCAAGGTTCAACCACTATTATGCTTTTAAAATTTATCATAAGAAGATTTCTGATGATGATACCCGTGATGATAGGTATTACCTTTATTTCTTTTGTTATCATATCACTCGCACCGGGCAATATACTGACATCCCTGAAAATGAATCCGTACATATCCCAGAAAACAATCGCCATGATGGAGCAGGCGTACGGTCTGAACAAACCATTGCTTGAGCGGTACGGTTTATGGTTATGGCAGGTACTGCACCTGAACCTTGGCAGCAGCATATATTATCATGCACCTGTTCTGAGCCTTATCCTTTCAAGGGCAATGAATACCCTTATACTCTCTGTTTCGGCAATACTTGTTTCATGGGTCATTGCTCTGCCGTTCGGCATTGTATCCGGCATAAAAGAACAAAGCGTATTCGACAGAACAACCGGTGTTTTGAATTATATCGGAATATCGGTGCCTTCGTTTTTCCTTGCATTTATCATGCTTCTCATCGTTGCAAAAACGGGCATATTGCCCACCGGTGGGACAACGAGCCCGCTCTACGGGTTGCTGAGTCCGGCGGATAAAATCTATGACAGGATAGTCCACCTTATCATGCCGGTGATCGCACTTGCCGTCCCGCAGGTTGCTTCGTATGCAAGGCTGGTACGGGCGAACATCATAGAGGTTAAACGCAGCGAATTTGTTACTGCGGCAAAGGCAAGGGGCGTAAAAAATACAAGAGTAATCTACGTACATATATTGAAAAATGCGATTAACCCGTTCATTACGCTTGCGGGTTACGATTTCGCAGGACTGCTGGGTGGAGCGGCATTGGTAGAAACCATCCTTAACCTGCAGGGACTCGGAACACTGCTGTTGAAAGCCGTGATGTCGATGGATGTTTTCCTTATCATGGGTGATATACTCATCGGTGCCGGAATGCTCCTGATAGGCAACCTGATCGCAGACATTGCGCTTCTCTACATTGATCCGAGGATCAAATCTCAAACATAACGGGGTATATGAAGATCAACCAGAAATCGATTGCCATAGCGGCAGGCACCGTACTGTTTCTTCTTTACATGAGCGCGATATTCGCACCCTTCGTGGCACCATACTCATATACATTACAGAACAGGGGGTTTCCCGATGAGCCTCCGACAGCCGTTCATATCATGATACAGGAGGGCGGGAAGACCGTGTTGGTAAGGCCTTATATTTATAACTATGCATTATCCGACATACACAGCGAGACGTACCGGGAACTCAAAGATAAACGTTATCCGATCGAATTATTTACCCGCGGTAAACTTTTTTATGTCCAGGGTGCTTCGATCCATCTGCTGGGAACCGATGCGCTGGGAAGGGATTATTTTTCAAGGCTAGTGTATGGTGGGAGGGTCAGTCTTTTTATAGGGTTGATAGGCGTTGTAA
>DAHXOM010000073.1 GCA_027364825.1 bacterium
CCCTCTGCCTTCTCTACGTTTTCTATAAACTTCTTAAATGCCTTTTCAAAATATGCCCTGCCTTCGACAGGGTTAAAGACAGCACGGGCCTCTCCAAGCCAGTATAAAAGCCACGGGTCTTGATTCAACTCTTTTTCTGACAGTTTCTGCATCCATAATTCAAGAACGATGTTCCTTCCCTGGGATATTAAGTCCCGGGCATTGGCTGTAATAATCTTACGGATATCTTCCCGGCTCCCGGCCTTTGCATACAGCTCCACCGCATCATCGACTTTGCCGTTTTCCCTGAGGATCAGTGCTGCATGCTTATAGATTTGCCCAACCTCTGCTTCCTTGAAATACATCTTCGTTCGCGCCTGGAGAAATTCCCTGAACAGATCATGGTACGTATAGGTATTATCCTGATGCCTGATGGTAAAGTACTGGTACTTGACCATCAGATTCAGTATTTTCTCCGAGGCACTGCTTTCCGTCATCCTGTCCGCCATCTCAATGGTCATGGACGGGAAAAACGATGTCCTGAGAAGAAAATCCCGCGTTTTCGGCTCCAGCCGGTCAAAAATCTCGGCTGAAAAGTAATCGAAGATGGATTGATAATCTTTCAAACCGCCTTTTTCAGCGGCGTCTAACCCCATGTTGTGCTGTTCAAGCATAAGGACGATCCCGGCTGCCCAGCCGTCTGTCCAATTGTGCAGCCTCGTTACCGCCTCATTGTTATGGTCCTTCCCGGAATGCAGTTTGATCAGTGCACTCGTTTCTTCAGGAGTAAACTTGAGCATCTCATTGTCTACGATCTCCATTATGCTGTTCGCCCTCAGACGCGAGAATATGCCGGGAGGTTCAGTCCGGCTGATCACTATGACATTCCCATACTCCGGAATCCTCATCAAAGCCTCACTCATGATAAAGTGGAACAGCGGATTATCCTCGACCTCATGATAATTATCGAACACAAGGACAAAGCCTTCGGGCAGCATGCCGTAAAGGCTCTCAAAATATCGGCGCGTGTATGTTTCGATATTGAGAAGATACTCAGGGGTCAAAAGAGGAAGCAGGGACCTTTGAGCAGATCCCTTCCCTTTTACTATATGCCTCAGGTAATAAAAAAAGGTCGCAAGGTCCTTATCAGAGCTGTCAAGATGATACCATCCCTGAAAGAGCCTCTTCGCCGACAGATAGCTTGCAACGAGGGTTGTTTTACCTGAGCCGGGCAGGCCTGTGATCCAGACAATCCTTTTCTTCCTTGCCAGATCAAGCGTCTGAAACAACCGCTTCCTGTAAACAACATTATCGGCTTCAGGATTATGCACCTTTGCAAGAGAATCAGCCTGCATTCTTATGTTCCCCCCCCGCTTTAATGCTACCAGAGATAACGGTTTTTATCGTAGGTACTATAAAAAGTCAATTGAACGAAAAAGGAATACATTAAAACCGCCGGCTCAAAAATATCTTCCGGGACCGGTCTGCATTTTATTTGCGGGAAAATATACTTATGCGGGGAAGGCCGGAGAGATCATTGATTGTTTTCATATATTTCAGTGCTGTTTGATCTGTGTCGGTGCACAATGTTTCCAGATATCTCTTCTGGGTATCGTCATGCTCTATGATAAGCATGCCGTTCTGATTGAGGAATTTACCGGCCTGTTGAATAATCCTTTTTATAACTTCCATACCCTTTCTCCCGCCGTCTATTGCTGTAACAGGCTCATACAACACCTCCTTTTGTAAATGCCGCATCCTTGCGTGGGGTACATAGGGCGGGTTAGAAACAATCAGATCAAATCTTTCAGATGCAGGCACTCTGGAAAACAAATCGCCCGTATAAAACCTTACCCTCGGGGTAAGACCAAGACTTTCGCTGTTTTTTATGGTCAGGTGTACAGCTCTTTTGGAGTTATCGGTAAAACTTATAAATGCATTCCTTTCCATGCTCGCTATACTGAGTCCTATAACACCGCTGCCGCAGCAAAGGTCGAGAACGGTCCTGTATTCCCGATCGGCCATATACGTCAAAGCCGTCTCGACAAGCAATTCAGTTTCAGGCCTTGGGATTAATACCCCGGGATCGATAAGAAAGTTGATTCCCATAAATTCTACAGAACCGACAATGTATTGCAAAGGATAATGGGTAGCGCGCTTTTTTACGGCTTTCTTGATCCTCTCGATATCAGTGTTCGATAGAACAATATCTTCATGCGTGAGTAAATGCTCTCGTGGTATACCTGTCATGCCTGAGATGATACTATTTATTTCTGTTAAAGCTATACGTGTGTGCTGAGTGCTTGCGTAACTTTTTATCCAAGCATAGAGAGCATTAAGCTGTGACATGCTTTATTTTGCAGAGATTACGTTGGCAAGTTCATTCGCCCTGAAGTAAGCGGTGAGCGTGTCTATAAATTCGTCGATATCCCCTGCCAGGATCGAGTTCAGCGCATAAACCGTGTAATTGATTCTGTGATCCGTAACCCTGTTCTGGGGGAAATTATAGGTCCTTATCTTTTCGCTGCGATCCCCTGTGCCGACCTGATTTTTCCTGTCCTGTGCTCTCTCGGATGTCTGCTTTTCTATGTTCATGGTCAGTAACCGTGATTTTAATATTTTCATTGCCTTTATCTTGTTCTGGTATTGGGAACGTTCATCCTGACATGCTACGACCATACCCGTTGGGATATGGGTTATCCTTATGGCGGTTTCGAGCTTATTGACATTCTGACCACCGTGCCCTCCTGCCCTGAACGTATCTATCTTCAAATCATCCGTTTTGACGTCGATTTCCACATCATCAGCCTCCGGCAGAATCGCAACTGTTGCAGTTGAAGTATGGATCCGTCCGCTCGCTTCTGTTTTCGGAACCCTCTGGACCCTGTGCACACCGCTTTCAAATTTTAATCTGCTGTAAACCCTTTCTCCCTCTATCAGTACAATGATTTCCTTATATCCCCCCATACCCGTTATACTCTGGCTGAGGACATCCGTGTGCCATTTTTTCTTCTCCGCATACTTCAGATACATTTTCAGCAAATCCCCTGCAAAAAGTGCAGATTCCTCACCGCCGGCTCCGGCACGTATCTCGAGCAGCACATTTTTTGAATCGAGTGGATCTTTCGGCAGGATTAGTTCTTTGAGCTTGTTCTCTACCGTCTCTTTCTGTTTCTCTAAAGATTGCAGCTCTTCTTTTGCAAGAAGTTTGATATCATCGTCTCCGGTGTTGAGCAATTGTTTTGCAGAATCTATATTTTTTTCCAGTTCTTTGTATGATTGATAAGTTAATGCAAGAGGTTCTATTTCGTTTTTCTCTTTGATATTCCTGGTGTATTCTTTCGTATCATTAAAGACTTCCGGTTGAGTCAATAGTGTGCTGAGATGGTTATATCGCTGTAAAACCTTTTCAATGTTTTCAAACATCTTGCCGCCCTTTGTAAAAAGCTCTTGCCTCTGCTGGCTTACCGCGGGAAGAACCACCCTCTCTCCCCGGACACCGTATAATGGACGGGTATGATTCCTTGAGAATAACCGGTGCTGATGGTGTTGCGAGTATCGGCATATCAACAGGCCTATCCATCATTCACCACAGTTATATTTACGCAGGTGAAGATTAAGCTTAGTTTGCTTTTGATACTTTCTTCGCAGTCTTTTTGTTGTACTTCCTCTGGAACTTTTCAACCATACCAGCAGAGTCAACAAACTTTTGCTTTCCCGTAAAGAATGGATGGCAGTTCGAGCAGATTTCTACGGTATAATCGCCCTTTGTCGATCGTGTTTCTATGACATTTCCACATGCACATTTTATCGTAGCCTTTACATAATTAGGATGTATACCTTTCTTCATTTTTCCTCCGGTCTCTTAATCAAGATCAACCTTGTTCATCGAGTCAAGAAAATCTTTATTTGTTTTTGTTTTTGACATTTTATCTATCAGGAACTCCATGGCCTCCACCACACCCATGGGCTGCAAAACTTTTCTCAGCACCCAAAGTTTATTGATAGCACCTTTATCTATGAGAAGTTCTTCCTTCCTTGTTCCTGACTTGCTGATATCCATCGCAGGGAAAACCCTTTTATCCGCAAGCCTTCTGTCAAGGACGATTTCCATATTACCGGTACCCTTAAACTCTTCAAAAATTACCTCATCCATACGGCTTCCGGTATCGATGAGTGCCGTTGCCATGATGGTGAGACTGCCTCCCTCTTCTATGTTTCGTGCAGCACCGAAAAATCTCTTGGGCCGCTGGAGTGCGTTCGCATCGACACCTCCCGACAGGACCTTGCCGCTTGCAGGAACGATTGTATTGTGCGCCCTCGCAAGTCTGGTTATACTGTCGAGCAGAATAACAACATCCCGTCCGTGCTCTACAAGCCTTTTTGCTTTTTCAAGTACCATGTCGGCAACCTGAACATGCCTCTGAGCAGGCTCATCAAACGTGGAACTTATGACTTCACCTTTGACAGACCTCTGCATGTCGGTAACCTCTTCCGGCCTCTCATCTATAAGAAGTACAATAAGATGTACCTCGGGGTGGTTCTTGATAATGGCATTTGCTATGTGCTGTAAAAGGATGGTTTTACCCGTTCTCGGCTGGGCGACGATAAGTCCGCGCTGGCCTTTCCCTATCGGGGCAAGCAGGTCTATGATCCTTGTCGACAGCTCGGAATGGTTGTATTCAAGCTTAAACTTTTCTTCAGGATACAGCGGGGTAAGGTTATCAAAAAGTATCTTATTCCTTGCGACCTCGGGGTCGTCGTTATTGATGCTTTCAACCTTTACGAGTGCAAAATATTTTTCCCCTTCTTTCGGCTGTCTTATCTGCCCGGTTACTACATCACCTGTCCTTATTCCAAACTTCCGTATCTGTGACGGTGAAACGTATATATCGTCAGGGCCCGGCAGATAATTATAATCGGATGACCTCAAAAACCCGTATCCATCAGGGAGTATCTCGAGTACACCTTCTCCGTATATAATACCGTTGTTTGCACTCTGAGCCTTTAGTATACCGAATATGAGCTCCTGCCTGCGCATACTCATTGCATTTTCTACGTTTAGTTCCTTAGCTATATCAGCAAGTTCTGCTATGGATTTTGTTTTGAGTTCTTTTAGATTCAATTGTATCTACCTTCTTACGTAATGCTTATACAAGGATGTAACTTTTACTTTTGGCTAAAAAAAAGGCTTTCTACCTTTCTTCGTGAAAGTATATATAACTACTTATCTTACTAAAAAGTAAAGTTTTTTCTTTGTCGCTTCTTTCTTTATGTATTCTGTTTATTTTGCGTTCGCAACACCGCTGCATCCAATTACGACATATATATCATATGCGGAATTTTTTACTTTTGATCGTGCCAGTTTTTCACTTCCGGGAATCAAACGTAAAATATTCACTGCCTGACTGTAATAGGGGTCATTGAATATAACAACAGAGTCGTTGTAATTCAGTGCAGGCGCCCTGCCTACTTGTATTACATTAAACCCGGATGATTTTATTTTTTGCGCAAAGAACTCTGATTTGTCCCCCGCAGAACAACCATTTACAACAACAACCTTTGGTCCAGTGGCAATACCTGCAGGCTTTGCGGGCTGCGGTAAAGAAGTTCTCTTATATACAAATCCCCTTGCTGCAGTTTTAGCAACATTAAATAGATATGAAAAACCTATTGTGACAAGATAATTGGTATCTGTTCTCACTGGGTCAGGCAATCCGCCGCCGACTCCAAACGCTAGGGCCGTAACCCTTGTCGGAAGATATCTGATGCCGAGTAATCCATAAAAGTCTTCATCTCCAAGGGGGATTATCTGGCCCGAGCCGGAATTGCCGCTGGCGCCTATATTCGCAGATTGTCCTATTAATTCTACACTAAAGTAGGCTTTTTCGAGCAGTATGGCGTATTCGTAACTCAATGAAGCCAGAAGGATTGGAACGTTTTGATACCCTTTTAAAGGCTGGGCTTTGTCATAATAATCACCCTGTTTGAATCCCACATCCGCGTACAGCATATTTTTTTCGTTATCGCCTATCCTGTATCCAAAATCTGCTTCTACTCCTACGTTTGTGTCTCCGCTTCCAAGTACAGACGTCTTACTTGCAGAAGGTATTCCTACAACCAATGTCGCGGCCAAAGAAAGCGGGGATACGTCCCCTTTTAAAAACCGGTACTTGCCAAGCACGTCAATATTCTGAAGGCCGCTCTGGGATTTCGGACCTCCGCTGAGATCAACGGGGAATACAATACCGCCCTCCAAATTATTTAAAAAACCGTAGTTAAAAATACCTGAAAGATTTGTATCGGCCCAATCCCTGCTGTATCCTGATGGGTTTCCGTAATCTGACGGAGTAAGGTGCCCTGTATAACCGAGGAATGCACTCACATTCCACGCATCCCGTGTCAAAACATCAGGAGTCCTTGTCTGAATCAGTCCGCTGCCTCCAGTATTTGAAGGCATAGCTGCTAATACATTACCTGATATTAACAAACTGGCCACTATTGTCAAAAATATTGAATGTTTCATTTTTGCCCTCCATTAAATATATTTTATTGTTATACTGTTAGATTTTAAATGTCAAGTATTTAAATAGATTGCCGATTTTAATACGTCTACAAACTCAATGAATCCATATCCCTGCTCTTTGGACATGATCCACCGGGGTCTATATTTCATCAAACCGATATGCTGGATAATATTCGCTACACCGACAGACAAAGGGAACTGTTCCGGGTTAAACATAGATTCATCATTGGCCGAATCTCCTATAGTAACTGTTTTCCTGTCGTTGAGTATTGATTTTAAGGTAACCGCCTTGCTGCACGTGGGCAGTAAAATATGTGTTTGTACGGAACTTACCGCGACGGTAAATCCAAAAGACTCTGCAATACTCTTTATGATGTTAAAATTCGATCCCTGAATCGAACGATTATCCATTGATAAGTCCGTAAGCCTGAAAGGATTGTCCTGGGCTTGTTTTACGTCGGGAATCGTCTTTCTTATGGTATCAAAACACGCGTGCAGTTTTACGGTATGATCCGCCGGCAGGTCAATGGTTGTTATATCATGGTTCCTTATAACCACGCCCCCGTTCTCAGCGATAACCATCTCAACCGGAAGATACTGGGAGAGTGTGGTGCATGCACCGCCGGACCTGCCGGTAACAAGGATAACCTTCTTGCCCGCTGTGTTTAAATATTCGATAGCTTTTATTACACCGGATGTCAGAATACCCTGTATGGTCAGCGTATCATCCACATCCGTAGCTATAACCTCTACATCTTTTAAAGCTATCCTTAACTCGTCTAAATCATACATATGCAGACAATAAAAAAAGATCCGGTGATTGTCAACCCCGTTAGAAAATTTCATTGTAGACTGCTATCTTTCAATGAATCGGATGTATTTTCTAACGGGGTCAAAAGATAAGATTGAGCCGATTGCTTGTAAAGCATACGACTATGAAATATATATAAACAGCAAGGAGGTCCTGTCTATGAAAAAAATAGGAATTCTGACCAGCGGCGGTGATTCACCCGGCATGAATTCGGCCATCAGAGCAGCAGTCAGAACGGCAATTTCTCTGGGCTGGGAGGTTGTAGGTATACTCAGGGGCTATTCAGGCCTGATCAACGAAGAAATTCGTGTGCTTGACTCCAGGAGTGTAAGCGGTGTCATGCAGTTTGGCGGGACAATACTCCAGACTGCGCGGTCAAAGGAATTCCTGCGCGAAGAAGGCAGGCAAAAGGCCGTTAATATGCTCACCAAGCACAATATTGATGCGCTTATCATAATCGGGGGAAATGGTTCCCTGACAGGTGCTCTGAGGCTGCACGAGATGGGTGTAAAAACAGTCGGGATCCCCGGCTCAATCGATAATGACCTTTACGGAACCGATATGGCAATCGGTGTCGATACGGCATTGAATACCATTGTCCAGGCCATTGATAAGATAAAGGACACTGCTTCATCCCATGAAAGGGCTTTTATTATAGAGGTGATGGGAAGGGAATCGGGCTACCTTGCATTAATGTCAGCAATGGCAAGCGGGGCTGAATTCGCAATCGTCCCGGAGGTACCTTACAATATAAAAGCCGTGGCAGAGGGGCTGAGAAAACGGTACGAACGGAAACGGACAAACAGTATTATCATTGTTGCAGAGGGCGCAACAAGTGCTTTCCAGATCGAGAAAGAGCTCAGGGATGAAATAGGATTTGAAACAAGGGTAACGGTCCTCGGACATATTCAGCGGGGGGGATCTCCGAGCGTATTCGACCGCCTGCTTGCATCAAGATTCGGATATCATGCGGTAGACTTTCTGAAAAACGGCGGCAGTGGAAAGATGGTAGGGCTGGTCAAAGATGAAATCACGTTTACGCCTTTCGAAGAAGCAGTCAGCAAGGTAAAGCCGATCAACAAGGACCTTATCAATATCATGGGTCTGCTCGGCACCTAAAGGATAATCCTTGTCCCAAAAAGTTCAATAACGAAGCAAACTTCCTTATTGAACTTTTTGGGGCTTATTTCTTCTTTATAAAGTAATCGAGCGTTTTCTTTAAGCCTTCATCCAGCTTAACCTTCGGCCCCCAGCCAAGCAGCGCCTTCGCAAGGGTTATATCTGGCCTTCTCTGCTTTGGATCGTCCTGAGGCAGGGGCTTATATGCAATCGTACTACTTGAGCCTGAAAGTTTTATGATATGCTTTGCAAAGTCGATAATCTTCCATTCTTCGGGATTCCCGATGTTTACAGGGCCGGTATAATCAGACATCAGGAGCTTCGCTATACCCTCGACAAGATCGGAAACATAACAAAAACTCCTTGTTTGTGAACCGTCGCCGTAAACAGTCAGCGGCTCGTTGCGCAATGCCTGCATAACAAAGTTCGGCACGACTCTGCCGTCATTCAGCCGCATACGCGGGCCGTATGTATTGAATATCCTCACAATCCTTACATCTACCTTATGAAACCGGTGATAGCCCATGGTCATTGCCTCTGCAAAACGTTTTGCCTCGTCATACACACTGCGCGGACCCACAGAATTAACATTTCCCCAGTATGTTTCCGGCTGCGGATTGACCAGGGGATCACCGTATACTTCTGAAGTCGATGCAAGGAAATACCGCGCTCCCTTATCCTTTGCCAGGCCGATCGTTTTATGAGTACCGAGTGCACCCACTTTCAATGTCTGTATCGGATGTTCGAGATAATCGATCGGGCTCGCGGGCGATGCAAAGTTCAGTACATAATCTATCTTACCCGGGATATGGATATAATTTGCAATATCATGATTCATAAAAACAAATTCTTTCGTACCAAACAGATGCGATATGTTCTCAAGGGAACCCGTTATAAGATTATCGATACAGAACACGTCGTAAGACTTCGCCAGAAAATACTCGCACAAATGTGAGCCGATAAACCCGGCCCCGCCTGTTATTACAATTTTTTTATTCAATGTAACCTACCTTCCTATTCCGTAATATTCAAAACCGGCATCCAGAAGCTGCTGCTTGTCGAATATATTCCTTCCGTCAAAGACTACCTTTCCCTTCATCAATTTCAACATCCTGTCAAAATCCGGCTTCCGGTATTCGTTCCACTCGGTAACAAGCACGAGCCCGTCCGCATTTTTCAGAGCCGTGTACATATCATCGGCATACTTAATTCTGCTGCCAAACACGGCCTTTATATGCCGGACAGCCTCGGGGTCGTGCACGACAACAACGGCTCCGGCCTTTACCAGGGCATCGATAATAACAAGAGAGGGGGCCTCCCGTATATCGTCTGTCCTAGGCTTGAATGCAAGCCCCCACAGTGCTAACCGCCTCCCTTTCAGCTTCCCGTGAAAATGCCTTTTTATCATGAGAGGGAGTAATGCTTTTTGATTGTTGTTCACCCGGTCAACAGCGGACAGTAAATCCATGCCATAGCCATACTGTTTCCCGACATGTATTATGCTCTTTACATCTTTTGGAAAACAAGAGCCTCCATACCCGACTCCCGGAAACAGGAAGAGATGACCTATGCGGTTGTCATAGCCGATCCCTTTTCGCACATCATCAATATTTGCTCCGGTCATGGTACACAGATTTGCAATTTCATTGATAAAGGAGATCTTGGTGGCAAGCATGGCGTTGGCAGCATACTTTATCATCTCTGAACTCCGTATATTCGTAACAATGATCGGGTTTCCCGTTCGTGTGAACGGCTCATACAGGGACCTCAGCACAGCGCCTGTCCTTTCATTGTTCACGCCTATAACAACACGATCCGGTTTCATAAAATCATCTATTGCAGCGCCTTCTTTCAGGAACTCCGGGTTTGAGGCCACATCGAATTGAAGACCTGTCTCTTTTGATACGATCTTTTGAATGAACTCGGATGTTCCTACCGGGACAGTGCTTTTTGTAACAATAATCTTGTGCTCATTCATATACCTCCCGATATCCCTTGCAACAGCCTTTATTGCGCTGAGATCCGTTGCCCCGTTATTATCGGGCGGCGTACCGACGGCAATGAATATAATACCCGATCTCCGGACAGCGTTCTTTATATCCGTTGTAAAATTCAACCTGCCTTCTTTATGGTTCTTCTGAATAAGCTCCTTTAAGCCGGGCTCGTATATAGGAACAACACCCTTTCTCAGGGCATCGACCTTCCTTTTATCTATATCCATACAGACAACGTCGTTGCCGCTGTCGGCAAAACATGCGCCGGTTACAAGCCCCACGTAGCCCGTTCCTATGATAGTAAGTTTCACACTAATCTCCTTTGTATCCTGAATCTTGAATATCGAGTTTTGGATTTCTTCCTATCATATCTTCCCCGTGTTTTTCAAATATTCATACAGTGCATCATACCATGG
>DAHXOM010000286.1 GCA_027364825.1 bacterium
GAATGCTAAGAAAAAATGGACGATGCCGATCCGGCAATGGAAGGATGCATTGAATCAGTTTGCAGTAGTTTTCGCGGGCAGATTCCCGCTGGAACTGGAATAATGATGAAAGCCGTTTACACAGAAAATCTGACATACTCGGAAAATGCGGAGAATACCTCTCTACTTGTTTCGTTCAGCAGGTGTATATACTTTCCGGTATCTTCAAGTATCTTGTTAACAGCTATGGTTTTTCCTAAGGTATTGAGTTCGGCTTTGTATTCGTTTATCCAATTCTTAATATCAGCCTCTTTTACCTCAATATGGAACTGTAAGCCGTAGATACTGCCGACCCTGAATGCCTGGTTCGTGTAGAGCTTTGAACTCGCAAGCAGTACAGCATCTCCGGGCAGATCAAAGGTATCACCGTGCCACTGGAACACCTTCATGGTTGCTGACTTGCCCTTGGCGGCTTGCACCGATGAAAAAAGCTTGTCGTCTGATGCGTACGTTGTAAAATGCACATCATACCACCCAATCTCTTTTGTACCGCCCTTATATACTCTTCCGCCGAGTGCCTGGGCTATCATCTGGGAACCGAGACAAATGCCGATAACAGGGATGTTTAACCGACGGGCTTCTTCAATAAGAAACAGCTCTTGCTTTATAAACGGATATTTATCCTGCTCGTAGACGCCCATGGGCCCGCCAAGAATTACAACGGCACGGTAATCAGATACCCGTGACGGCAGGGGATCCCGCCATGTGTCGATATATTGGTAAGTAAGGTTCCGGGCCTTTAGTACCTCTTCTATACTGCCAAGCCCCTCAACACCTATGTGCCGTAGAACGGCAATGGATCTCTTCATAATTGCAGGGGCGGTTCACGAACCGCCCCTGTTGTACAAATTTCGTTTATGCGTCGAAGTATAAACTGAACTCCATCGGTACGGGTCTCAGTTTAACCGGGTTGACCTCTGCCTTGGTTTTATACTCGATCCATGTTTCAATAACATCGGATGTGAATACATCGCCTTTCAGCAGGAATTCGTGGTCCTTCTTCAATGCGTTCAGTGCTTCTTCAAGACTGCCGGGTGTGCTCGGCACGTTCTTTAATTCCTCAGGTGAAAGGCCGTAAATATCCTTATCAAGAGGCTCACCGGGTTTGATCTTATTCTGGATACCGTCAAGACCTGCCATGAGCATGGCTGAAAATCCAAGATAACTGTTGGACGCCGGATCCGGGAACCGTACCTCTATCCTCTTTGATTTCGGACTCGCGGAATACATCGGTATTCTGATAGATGCCGACCTGTTCCTGCTCGAGTAAGCGAGGTTTACCGGTGCTTCGAAACCGGGGACGAGCCTCCGGTAAGAGTTCGTGGTCGGGTTTGTGAATGCGCAGATGGCTGCCGCATGTTTGAGTATGCCGCCGATGTAATACATCGCAAGCTCACTCATGCCGCCGTAGCCGTTTCCTGCAAACAGGGGCTTGCCGCCTTTCCATATACTCTGATGCGTGTGCATACCTGATCCGTTGTCACAGAAGAGTGGCTTGGGCATAAATGTTGCCGTCTTACCATTTTTGTGGGCGATATTTTTGACGACATGCTTATACCACATCACGCTGTCACCCATGCGTAACAATGAATCGAATACCATGTCTATCTCCGCCTGTCCGCCTGTTGCAACCTCGTGGTGATGCTTTTCTATCTTCAGCCCTACATTCTCCATCGCTGTTACTATCTCACTTCTGAGATCCGTCTGTGAGTCGGTCGGGGATACGGGAAAATAACCTTCCTTATATCGTGGTTTGTAACCGAGGTTCGGGTTTTCTATCCTGCCGGTGTTCCACTGTCCTTCCACTGAGTCTATGTAATAATAGCCCTCGTTAACACTCTGGTTGTATCGAATATCATCGAATATAAAAAACTCAAGCTCTGGACCGAAATATGCCACATCGCCGATACCCGTCGATTTCAGATAATTCTCCGCTTTTCTGGCAATATTCCTCGGATCCCTCGTATAGTATTCCTTTGTTATTGGATCCTGTATGTTGCAAATGATACTGAGCGTGGGCTCCTGCATAAAAGGATCGACCATAGCGGTTGCCGCATCCGGTATAACGAGCATATCGCTTGCATGTATCGGCTGCCAGCCCCGTATACTGCTGCCGTCAAAACCCAGTCCTTCTTCAAAAACATCTTCTTTTAATTCATGCACCGGTGCTGTAAAATGCTGCCATGTCCCGATAAAATCCAGAAACTTCAGGTCCACATACCGTATCTTCTTCTCCTCGATAAATTTTAATACATCTTTTGGTGTCATAGTACCTCCTATTTTTAATATAGTTTAATGCACATAACATGCCATCTGCCGGTGTCAATAACAATAGGAAACCCGGGCACTCCCGGTGTTCAATAGTTACATTTTTGTCGTAACTTGACTACATATTTGTCATAAAACGACAAAACTGTGGTCAAACGATGCTATTCCCTGTCCACGGTGCGGACAGCGGCATCAACCTCGATTTCAATCCTGTATTTGAGTATTTTATATCCGAGCTGACGCTGGGTAATACCGAGCATGCGTGCAGCCTTTGCCTTAACACCGCCGGTCTTTTTAAGAGCATCGATAATCCTGCTTTTTTCCATATCCTCTATAACACTGTCAAGCTTGTAATGTTCAAATATTGCCTGCTGGGGAAGCGCTGCGGTGATCTTTTCAGTCTCGCCGCTGACAACGGGTAACGGTATATCGGTAACATCAATCACACTGCCCTTGGTCATGATCACGGTCCTCTCTATCATGTTCTCAAGTTCCCGTACATTGCCGGGCCAGTTGTAGTTTATCATAAACTCCATTGCATGCCCGGAAAGCTTCAATGATTTACCATGTTCTTTGTTAAACCTTGTTAAAAAATGCTCAACGAGCAGGGGGACGTCCTCTTTACGCTCGCGCAAAGCAGGCATGAATATCGGAACAACATTCAGCCGGTAATACAGGTCCTCCCTGAACACCCTGTCTTTTATGCCTTTTTCAAGATCGCTGTTCGTTGCTGCGATAATCCTGACATCCACTTCAATCGTCTTGTTCCCGCCTAACCTCTCAAATCGCTTCTCCTGGATTACCCGCAACAGCTTTGCCTGCGTTGAAAGGCTGATCTCGCCGATTTCATCGAGGAAAATGGTCCCTTCGTTAGCGAGCTCAAACCTCCCCTTCTTTGCCTCAAACGCCCCTGTAAATGCACCCTTTTCATGCCCGAACAATTCGCTCTCGAGGAGTGTATCCGGCAATGCCGCACAGTTCATCTTCACAAACGGCTTTCCTGCCCTGGGGCTGTGAAAATGTATTGCCCTTGCCACGAGCTCCTTGCCGGTACCGCTCTCTCCCCTGAGAAGGACCGTGGCTTTTGTAGGGCTCACCCTGTCTATGATCTCGAATACCTCTTCGATGCCCGGGCTTATGCCGATAATATTTTCCGGCCTGTATTTCGATTTCAATTCTTTAATCAGGACAGATTTCTCATGCTCCATGTCCTGGCGCTGTTTTTCTATTCTCTGGTTCAGGATCATGGCCTGTCCTATCAGGGTTGCTATCATGGACAGCAAGTTAACATCTTCCTCAAACGAACTGTCCTCTGTCAGCAGCTTCTGAGCGCTCAAGACCGCTACCACTTTTCTATCTATTTTAACAGGCACTGCAATGTACGACAGGTTGTCTTTTTTCAGCTCTTTTCCCGTTTTATTCATAAACATCGGCTCATCCTGAACATCGGGCAGGACAATCGGAACACCGCTTTTCCCTACCTTCCCTGTTATGCCCTCTCCCAGTTTATATCTGCCCTTTTGTCTTTCTTCATGGGTAAAGCCATAGGCATAATGTATGACAAACTCTTTTGTCGCGGGCTCAAAAACAAATAATGCGGTCCTTTGAATATCAAGGTATGTTGCGAGTAATTTCAGGCTTGAATGTATGGACGCACTAAAATCTATCGTGGACGCAAGCTGCTTGCTTATCTCATACAGCACGGTAAGCTGTTTTTTCCTATTGTTCAGCTGCTTTATAAAACCATTAGGCGTTTTCGGCATAAAGGAACCTTTTTACAATCTCCTGTAACCTGTTTTTCCTGTCATTCATATCTAACCATAATGCATCTTTTATGCCTTTAAACCAGGTGACCTGTCTTTTGGCATAAGCCTTTGTATGGTTTTTAATAAGCTCAACAGCAGTAGCAAGGTCGGTTTTCTTATTCAAATAATCAACTATTTCAGAGTATCCTACGGTCTTCATCGCAGGGAGATCAGCATTATAACCTTTATTAATCAACCATTTGACTTCTTCTATCAGACCATCTGCAAGCATTTTGTCAACACGTTTATCTATAATAGTATGATAATTCTTTTTGTCGGGATTATAAAGGACAATATACACGGAGTTGTATTTTATCCGGGAAAAGCGGTGTTGTTCCCTATATTCATGCAAAGGCGTGCCGGTTGCAGTAAAAACTTCAAGCGCCCGTATTAACCGGTAACTGTCGTTTTTTTTAATATGCGCTGCATCTTCCGGATCCAATTGTTTGAGCCGCTCATACAGGACATCGTTCCCGTACAGTTTTTGTTCTGCCCTGATGTTATCCCTTATTGTCTCATCAAGGGGAGGGATTGGTGCAAGGCCGTGCAGAAGTGCTTTTATGTAAAAGCCCGTACCCCCTGCGACAAATGGGACCTTCATGGCACGGCCCATTTCATCAATGCAGGTATCAGCCATAGAAACATACGTTGCCGAACTGAAACGGACGGACGGTTCCACGATATCTATCATAGCATGCCGTACGGAGTTTAACTGTGCCGGATCAGGCTTTGCAGTGCCTATATTCATATACTTGTACACCTGTCTTGAATCGCAATTAACAATCTCTCCGTTGAATGATACGGCAAGCTCAATAGCGCATCCGGTTTTACCGGTTGCAGTAGGTCCTGTTATAATAACGATTTTTTGTCCGGATGAAGGTGTACCTGCTTTATACGTCATTGTTGTTTTTGAATCTATAGGAGCATTTGTATTCAATATCTCTGAGATCGTGCTCATGCAAAGGGAATACCCTGCACTGGAGTGGCCGGTACCGGTAAATACGGCAGGTTGTATGGTCCTCTTTATCAGCAAGAAACGGACAATGAAATACGATCTTACAGCATAAACCGCACCGCTCGCACTCGCCTGCCCTCATACTCAAGTCTTCCCTTACCCGCTTAATCCTGAAGTGCACAACAACAAAACGTTTGACCTTATTATAGAGAAGCAGGGCATTATTGTTTACTACATCCCGCTTCTGTACAAGGACATCTACTATTGCAGATCGTGAATTTGAGTTTTTTATTTTTGCCCCCTTAAGCCATAAGACTTATCTCCTCCAAAGGCGGATCGGCCTCTGGCTGAATGTTTATTAATTAGCACATATATTGCCGGCAATGCAATCAGGGTAAAGATCGTCGATGTTATGAGTCCGCCGATAAGCACGATTGCCATGGGCTTGTCTATCTCGGCACCTGTGCCGATACCGAGTGCAAGCGGTAATACGGCAACGGACGCGCTGAGCGCTGTCATTAAAACAGGCCTCATTCTTGTCATGCCTGCGTGGCGTGCGGACTCAACGTCATTCATACCGGCTGCTTTATTGTATATAATATACTCAACAAGGAGGATTGCCTTCTGGACAGACAGGCCGAAATGGGCAAGAAAACCTATGATAGACGATATGTTCAGGCTCGTATGCGTTATGATCAATGCAAGCACTCCGCCGATAAGCGAAAACGGTATAAACAGGAGCACGAGTCCGGCAATGGCAAACGAATCAAATGCAATATACAGCACAACGAATATCAAACCCGCTATTACAGCCATAATCAATAGTATGCTCTTTACCATATCGCTCTGTGTCCTGTATTGTCCTCCGAGTGCAACAGAATAGCCCGGCGGGAGGTTGAGTTTTTTGATCGTCTTGTTGATATCGCTCACCACGGCACCGGTCGATCTCCCGGATATGTTGCAGGACAGCTGGAGCACCCTTTCCATGTTCTCCCTTCGTACAATAAACGGCGCAGCCTGATATCTCACATCCGCAACAGAGGAGAGCGGTATCTTTTTACCGTTGCCTGCATCGATAAAAAGGTTCGAGATACTTTTGAGACTGTCTCTGAATTCCGGCATGGCACGTACATACACGTCATATCGCCTGATCCCCTGCCTGTATATTGTTGCAACCCTGCCCGCAAGTGCGGTTTGAATATCACCTGCCACCTGCTGCGGTGTTATGTCGTATATGCCAAGCTTTGCCCTGTTTAAAGCTATGGATATGCCGGGTGCGCTCGTTGTCTGCTCCAGATACAGGTCTTTGACACCATGGATCTTGGAAAGCATGGTGTACAGCCTTGCGCCGTTATCGTTCAGGACATTTTGATCGTTGCCGAAGATCTTTATGGCAAGAGAGCCGCCGACAGATATACCTGATAATGCCTCCTGGAGCCGTTCTGTAAGCGGCGTCGTAAGAATAATGGGTACATCCTTTGTAGAGGGCACGTGCAGACGGATCCAGTCATCGATCTGGGCAATCGTGTATTTCCTCTTTGACCATGGCACAAGCTTTAAGAATATCCCGGATTTTCTTATACCCTCGTCCTTGGGTGCGTTCTCGGGCCTGCCCATGTGGGCAATAACATCCTCAACATCCGGCGCACGCTTTAAAATACGGGATATCTCTATTGCCCGTTTTGTTGTCTCGGATAATGCCGTGCCCGGAGGCATGTGTACCTTTACCAGTATCGCACCTTCATCCATGGATGGAAGAAAACCTGTTTTTATAACGCCTGCCGACGCTACAACAATGACCAGTGAGGCAAGCATGATACCGATGATATAAAATGGGTGCTTTAACGAGAAATCAAGCGACGGCTTATAAACCTTTAAAACAGCATTCTCCACCGGACTTTCACCCTTTATCTTGTTGACCCTCTTTCGCAGGATCATATAAGCGAGCACCGGTGTCGCGGTAAGCGAGAGTACAAATCCTATGAGGATGGATGTTACAACCGTAAAACTGAAGTCCTTAAAAATAGCACCGGTAAAACCGGGGAGCGTATACAGGGGCAGGAACACGGCGACGATAATAACGGTGGAATACACGACAGGTCTTCTTACCTCGATGGAGCCTTCCAGCGTTGCAACAAGAGGGTCATCGGGTTTCGCTTTCAGATGCCTGAATATGTTCTCTGTATCGATAATAGCGGCATCTATCATGATGCCGAGACCGACGACCAGGCCTCCGAGACTCATAACATTAAGACTGTAATTAAAAAGCCGCATAAAGAGAAACGTGATAATAATGGCGATCGGAATAATGATCGCTATGACCAGTGTAGTGGCAATATCGGCCATGATCAGGAATATGATCGCTATAACGGCAATGGTACCTATTATGATCGCGTCCCTGAGGTTTGTAATTGCGGCATTGATAAGAGTGGATTGATCGTTATAGGTATGGAGAGACACACCGGCAGGCAGGGATCTCCTTATGACGTTCAGCTTTTCCTTGATAGCTTTTATAATGGGCAGGGCATTTAATCCATACTGCTTAACGACTGTCCCGAGCACGGCAGGTTTATCGTCAACCCTGGCATTGCCCTGCCTGATATGATGTCCCAGGTGAAGCACGGCAATATCACCGAGATAAACAGGGGTATTGTTCCGGGTTGCAACAACAATATGCGAAAGATCGTGGAAGTTTTTTATCAAGCCGTTACCCCGTATGGAATAGGCAACAGGCCCTTTCAATAAATACCCTCCGGAAAAGATCACATTGTTATCTCTCACCGCACGCACGACACTATCTATGCCGATGCCGTAAGACTTCAGGCGGTCCATATTTACAAGGACCTGATACTGCGCGACCTCGCCTCCGATATTGGTGATATCATAGATGCCGGGGATCATCTCAAGCTGATACTTGATATCATACTCTGCAATAGCCCTTAATGCCTTTGGGTCAACATCACCGGTAAGATAATACTGTATAACCTCGGACATCCTGTCAGCGGCATTTGATATAATCGGGGGGCTTATCTCGGGAGGAAGAGATGGCGTAATGGCGGATACGCGCTGAGACAGCAGTTCAAGTGCCTGAAAGTAGTTTGTTCCCCACACAAACTTTACAATAACGACGGACAGCCCTATCTTTGATTTCGACCAAACCTTTTCCACTCCGAGGATTCCCCTTGTTGCCTGTTCCACAGGGAAGGTGATCTCTCTTTCAACATAGCTGGACGGCAGTCCCGGATCAGAAATGAATATCTTGAATATGGGAGAGTTGAGGTCCGGCAGTAATGTCCTGTCAAGCCGGTTGTAGGTGAGTATACCGCCCATGGTCAGCAGTGCAACGACCAGCAGGACGAGCAATCTGTGCGTCAATGAATAATGTATGATCTTTTTGAACATAAGATATCAAACCTTCCTTTTACCCCCTCTTCAAGGTAGCTGTCGGTCAACAAATTCTAAGTACAAAAGCTACGAATGAATGTTTATCATAAAATCTCCCCTAATCCCTCTTTTCCAAAGAGGGGGTAGAAAAAATACAACTGCCTGGCTATCATACCTTTTCTCCCTTGCGCATAAACAAATAATACACAACCGGCAGGACAATAATAAGCAGGAATACGGATAACGAAAATCCGCCGATAATGGCTATTGCGAGGGGCTCGTGCATCTGTGCACCGGTCCCGAGCCCGAGTGCAAGCGGCATTAAAGCGAGTATTGCCGCGAGTGCCGTCATCAGGATAGGCCGTATACGCAGG
>DAHXOM010000074.1 GCA_027364825.1 bacterium
CGATCATTCTTGCCCACTGATCATGAATATTTCCCCAATGAATCAAACACCTTTAAGCCATGAGATGTGGATATGAGATATACAATAAAATTTTTGCTTGTGATGAAAGAACGTTATTTTATCAAGGGCAAAATACATTTCGTCAAGATCAAAGATTCTGCTCGGCTCATATAAAAGCTTTACATGTTGAAGTATCTTATAAAGATAGTTACACTTGTTCCCCGGGCTATCAAGCTATATTGGACTCAACCATTGAATATTGTGATACGAGAAGTTGGTATGATAGGAGGTATTATAGGTGGCTTATCCGTTGTTTTAGGATTATTTTTGATTATATACGCCTTTTATATTTCTCCAATAGTCGGATGGCTATTTGCTGTTTCCTTTCTAACTTTAAGTCTATATTGCTTCCTTATAGCCATCAGACGAAAATCCCATAAAAAGGGCAAAAATAATGAGAAAAAAACAATCGATTCTAAGCCCAAAACATGATTCTCTGTAGACCACGGGAGCGGCCGTGGACGGAATAGGATGGTTATGAAATGAGGTTCTGGGAGAGCCCTCACTCAGAAAGAACTGGGGTCAGGTAACATGAAAAGCGGCAACCTCCAATAACCTCTGATATAAGGAAGACGACATCAACCACGTATACCTATGATATGTTCAACAACAGAACCAGCATGACGGATGCAAACGGGCATACCACTTCATATACCTATGATGCCTTTTCAAGGCTTTTAAGTGCAACAAACCCAATGGGTACTACAAATTACAGTTATGATGCAATGAACAATCTTACGAAGGTGATTGATGCGAACGGGCATGCAACGAATTATGCCTATGATCTTTTATCGCGGCTTGTGCAGGAGACAAAGCCAGGTGGACAGACCACGCAGTACAGCTATGATGCAGACAGCAGGCTGTCGCAGAGAGTAGATGCAAAGAATCAGACAACAACCTATACCTACAACAACAACGATAATCTGACAGGAATTACTTACCCGGACCACAGTGTGAGCTTCGGGGTGGATAGTAACGGCAATGTGCTCACCGTGAATGATCCTTCTGTTTACGGTTCAGGTGATCTTTATGATAACCGCTATGACAAGCTCAACAGGCTTATTTGGAAGCGCAATAACTTTGAGAATACAGTTATAGGTTATCAGTTTGACAGCTTCGGGAATAAAGTGGGTATGGGCGTTACAACAGGGACGAATACATACAACTGGAGTTATCAATACAATGGCCTCAATCAGCTTGTGAGCATGACGGACAGTTGCGGGCATACGACGAATTATGATTACAAGAACTCCGGCAGGCTCAAGGACAAGTACCTGCCGAACGGGATCACGGGTGCGTACAGCTATAATCCGAATGGGGATATAAACGCAATTCAATATAAAGCAGGTTCTACCAAAGTCCTCAATTTGAACGATTCCTCCTACGACAATGCGCATAATATATTAACTCAGGTGAAGAACGGATGCAAAAGTTCAGAAACATATTGGACTGTTTTAAAGATAAAGAATAGGTATAGAGGGGGGCTAAATGGTTCAATATGCAGCAAATATACATAGAAAGTTACTTTAAGGGATATAAGAAGCTCACACGGTATATCGATAAGATAGAGGATCTGAATAATTTGGAGATCCAACAGCGGTTAAAGGTTATGGCATTTTATGATACCTACGGAGCACAAGCAACAAAGGAAGCGTTTGGGGTATCCCGTTCAACGGTATTTTTATGGAAGAAGAAACTAAAGCAAGGCCAAGGAAGTATCAGTGTATTAGCTTCTGTATCAAGAGCACCCCATAAAAAGCGAACCAGAGAGGTTTCGCAACCTGTTGTACAGTTTATAAAGGAATACAGGAATATGCACCCCGGAGTAGGGAAAGAAATAATAAAGCCAGCACTGGATGATTTTTGCATACAGAACAAGCTTAAAACTGTAAGCAGCTCTACTATAGGGAGAGTACTGAATGAACTCAAGGTAAAAGGTTATATCATAGATTGCCAGCCAAGACAGTCCTACTATGCAAGAAGCGGCAGGTTTATACAGAGGGAAAAGACACGCATCAAAAAACAAAGACGTCCCAAAGGATATAAACCGAAACAACCCGGAGATTTGGTACAGTTAGACTCCGTACATAGGTTTGTAAATGGAATGAAAAGGTACCTTATCACTGCTATTGATGTAAAAACCCGTTTTGGATTCAGCTATGCTTACCCTCATCTATCCAGCGATAATGCCAGGGACTTTATGGGGAAATTCAGTCAGGTATGTCCATTTCCTATTCGGAAGATACAAACCGATAACGGGCTCGAGTTTGCAAAACACTTTCAGGCATATATACAAAAACAAGATATGACACATTATTATAGCTATCCACGACATCCCCAGAGCAATGCCTATGTAGAACGATTTAACCGGACATTAAGTGAATATTTTATAAAATGGCATGCAGACGATCTTACAGACATCAAGGACTTTAATAATCAGCTTATGGATTTTTGTTTATGGTATAACATAGAAAAACCACACAAAGGATTAAATAAGTTGCCCCCTTTGAAGTATTATGTAAATGAATTTGTTAAACAACCGGCTCAGTCCAATATGTCGTGGACTCCTACACAATATTGACATTATCTATCAAATTAATTAAGTTGTCTAAACAATGAAAGTATTATTGATAAATCCAACAGATTGGCAGATGATGTTTGTAGATCCACCAAATTATATGCTTCATGCAGACTCTACAACCCGTTTGCCTCCGTTGGGACTATTATATATTGCAAGTTATATGATAGCTCATACCGAACATGACGTAGCAGTACTTGATGCTAATCTTGAAGACCTTTCTTATGATGATATTGAAGAGAGGATCCGCAAATATAAGCCTGACATAGTTGGTATTAGTGCATACACTTTAACGCTTCTTGATACAATTGAGATAGCTCATAGAGCAAAGCAGGCGAATCCATATGCTTTTTTAGTTATTGGAGGGCCGCACGCATTCATATACCCTGCTCAAACTGCTATGTTGCCTTATATAGATGCAGTTGTTCCGGGAGAAGGCGAAGAAGTAATGACAGAACTTGTTGAGGCTGTTGCAAAAGGAACTCCTCTTGAAAAAGTTTCGGGACTTTATCTTAATAAACAGGGACAATTGTTAACCACTCCGACAAGATCTATAATAAAAGACCTTGATACTCTTCCATTCCCAGCTCGTAAACTTGTACCTAGAGAAGCTTATAAGTTTGTTTCTGAT
>DAHXOM010000291.1 GCA_027364825.1 bacterium
ATATACAAATACAACCCGAATATAGTGTGCGGCAGTAAGCTGTCCGTTTTTGCCCAGGACATCAGCACAAACGGTGATGCGGAATTTGTATTCAGCCCGGACCATTCACTTATCTCTATGACACAGGATACGCCGGTCAACGGTATTATCACGATACCCCTTCAATAAACAGAAGACCTTATCTTCCTTTTCGTCCACATCACTCGCTAAAGCACCTGAAGTTTTCACGGCGGTAGATAAAGAAAATCTCAATGCCCTCTTTTTAAAGTTCTTGACTAATATTTAATATGGATGTATATCGTTTTATATGAATAAGAAAGCAGATAAAAACCCCGTTTTAAAGAAAGAGCATTTTGAATTACTGCTTGAAGATATCAACGATAAATTTAACGTTATTGCCGAAGGTTACACCTTATTAAACAACAAGATCGATACAAAAATAGACCATCTAACCGATGAACTGCATTCAACCCGGGATGAACTCATTTTCTTGATCAAGGCTTCTGTACAACATTCAGAGGAAAGATTGGAAAAGAAGATAGAAGACGGCGATAAGGCTATAATTGCATATGTTGGTAAGAGGTTTGATGATGTAGACAAGAGGTTTGACGGTGTAGACAAAAGGTTTGACGGTGTAGACAAAAGGTTCGACGGCGTAGATAAAAGATTAGACAATGTAGAGAAGAGATTAGACAACGTAGAGAAGAGATTGGATCTAACGAACCAGAAGCTGGATGATATCAGCAACACGGTGAAAACGCATGCGGATAGGCTTGATGAACATGATGAAAGATTTGCAAGGTTAGAACGTAAGAACTGAGGATTGTAGGTCTCAATGCTTGTCTCTTTATCAAGGGCGGACCATACTATGCGTTGGGCGATTTTTCTAATAAAGCATAAGCAATCATTATAACGGATCCCATGAGCCAGCTGCCGACCACATCACTGGGCCAATGTACCCCAAGGTATACACGGCTCATACCCACGGAAGCAGCGATGAGAAGCAGTACTGTATACGTGTACCAGTGTGCAAGTTTAAGCCTTCTCAGGATGATGATAAACTCCATAGCTATTATAAAAGTCATAATCGAATGACCGCTTGGAAATGAATATCCCGAGGCAGTGATACCAAGCCAGCTTACCGGTCTTATCCTGTGTACAAGCTCTTTGATAGAAACCTCGGTTATGAAGCTCACGAGGGATATGACAAGGAATTCCTTTAACGATTGGTAAGCCTTGCGCTGCCACAGCCAGATACCGGTGAGTGCAATAATCAGTATTACGGTGTATTCATTGCCCAGCAGGGTAAACATTTCCATGACAACCTGCATGGTGTGGGATTTGTTTTGCCGGATAATGCCTATAAAAAATGCGTCAAATGCGCCTGTTTTATTCAATACAACAAATACGGTCAGGGCAAGAGTGCATACGGAAAGTACTGTTAAGGAAACAAGGCCGTATATCAAATGTCTGTTCTTATTTTTGTATTCTAACATTATACGGTTGATTCTCCATTGAAATCTGTTCTCTTTCCTCTTATCTTAAGAGGAATGACACCGAAGTTCGAGCTGTTATAATCCCTCCTCATGAGCTGAAGGGGGAAAATCTTTCAATCATCACTTTGCTA
>DAHXOM010000295.1 GCA_027364825.1 bacterium
ACGGACTTTAATCATAATGCAATAGGTATGTACTTCTACAATTCCAATAACCCAAAAGGTCTTAAGATCTCCGGCGTCATGAGCAAGGCACAGGAAGCGCTCAACCGTGCACCGTACGATTGGGCTGTTGTTTCGGGACCCCAGGGCGCATGGATGAACAGGGTCGTCATGGGGAAAGACGTACCGTTTACCAAGGGGCTCTATTTTGTCGATGATGAAACAAAACCCGATCCCCCGGAGAACGAGCCGGGACAGATAGGCAATACCGGGTATGACTTCGGCAACCTCATGAAGGCAAAGAAAGGTACCTACACGTTCACCTCGTACATCTATGTCCCCATAGGATATAAGCCGGGAGACGAGAAGCCGTGGCTGAATATTATTGACCATCCGGTTACCGATGTGGTTTACTATAACAATGAGCAGGTGGAGCCTGTAAAGTTTACGTTTAAAGACCATTGAAGAACGGGGGCGTGTGTAAACGCCTCTGCAAAAAAACAATGAAAAGGAAGGACGTATATGACTTTAAGAATGATCAAGTGCATAGTAATTATCGGCATAGCCGTAGCAGCTTCTTCTGCCCATGCTTCAGCCATAACCCCGGATCAATGGATGATCCTAAAAGACGGCGGTATTGTAAAGCAGCTTGAATCCGTTAAGGGTACCGAGGTAAAAGAGGGCGTTGCAATCGGTATTGTGAAAGCCCCTCCGCAGCAGGTATGGACGGTCATACACGAGAACAACGATTTCGTGCATTTTATGCCGAGGATGCTGAAGAGTATCCTCGTTAATCCGGACGCCGTTGCTCAGGCAAAGGCATTGAAATTCGATTACAACACCGGTAATCCGAAACAGCTTATTCAACTCCTGGAAAAGCACCGGATCGATAAAATGACCGGTACGACGGGTTATTTTTTCAGCCTCTTGAATGTGCCCTGGCCCGCAACAAACAGATGGTATATCATTAAGCTCGACGATTTCGTCACATCCGGCAGGTGGTACCAGCACTGGTCGCTCGTACTGGGTAATCTTAAAACCAATGACGGCTCATGGGAGTTGGTCCCGCTCGACAATAACAGGACGCTGGTGACCTATACCGTGTTCTCGGATCCCGGCGGTGCAATCCCCGACTGGATTATAAACATCGGTACCAAGCAAACATTGCCGGGTGTAATAGAAGCCTTAAGGAAGAGGGTAAAAGAGGAATTTGGGAAAACCCATAATTGAAAACAACCGTTTTATCATTCCCGTATAAACGGGAATCCGGAGAAAATAAAAGACTGGGTTCCTGCTTTCGCAGGGATGACGGAATAGGAAAAGGAGGAAGTATGAAAAAGGGTATAGTAATTTCTGGAATCGCTCTGGTATTTGGTTTGGCAGCGCTCATGTCATGTTCGAGCAGCAGCAGCAGCGGAACGAAAACATTTCCCAAGGGATTTTTATGGGGCGCATCGACAGCAGCGGAACAGAGCGAGGGCGGCATCACCAATAATGACTGGTATATATGGGAGCAGATGGGCAAAACACCGCCGGTCGATCTTGCGGATAATTTCTATAACCTTTACGCACAGGATTTCACCAATGCACAGGCAATGCACCTGAACGCATTCAGGCTTACCTTCGAGTGGTCAAGGATAGTGCCGAACAAGCCTGCAAATATCTATGCACCATTAACATCCGGTGATGTGGATATGGCAGAAGTTCAGCACTATAAAGACGTGGTAGCATCATTGGCTGCACACGGATTGGCGCCTGTTGTTACGCTTGTCCATTGGACAGTACCACAATGGGTGGACAATCCAGCGGCTTATAATCCTACAACAAATACATTTACCGACAGCTCCCTGGGGGGCTGGACCAATACGCAAACCGCTTATGCGTTTTCCCAATATGCTGCTTTTATGGCCCAGCAGTTTTCCACAACGGTAAAATACTGGATTACGGAAAACGAGCCATTGCCTGACACGCTGAGCGGGTACATCATGGGTGTGTTTCCTCCGGGATTCAGCAACCTCTCGGATCTTACCGCTGTAACCATGCCCAATTCTGCAAGCGTTGTTACCGTGGTAAAGAACATGATCATGGGTCATGCGCTCGCTTATCATGCCATACACGCAGTTGAACCCCATGCAATGGTGAGTATCGCAGAAAATTCTATCTTTGCCAGTGCAATCTCCGGCAATACTGCATCTGCAGCAGCTGCAAAGGCATTTGACCATGCGTACAACCTTGCATACCTCGATGCCGCAACAACGGGTGTATTCGACAACGGCCTTACCGGTACAACAAACACAGAAACGCATCCTGAATGGGCGCACACGCTCGATTATATAGGTGTTAACTACTACAACAACGATTATGTTGTTCCTGCTCCCGCGGGCTTTTTAAAGCCTATCAATGCATTGCCCTGCGATTCAACCATAGGTGCGTTTATTTCCTTAAGCAGTATCGGCTGTCCTGCACAGAACCCCTCCGAGACGCAGGGGTTGACCGGTATCCTGGTTGAGTATGCGCAGCGCTATCACCTGCCCATGCTGATAACGGAAAACGGATATGGTGATGCAGACCCAACAGGATTGGGCAGGGCAAAGTATATCGTTCAGAATATTCTTGCTGTAAAGAACGCCATCAAGCAGGGGGCTGATATGCTCGGCTATATGTACTGGACCATGGACTATGATTATGAATGGACATCCGGGTATGCACAGAACTTCGGTTTATTCACCGTTGACGATTTTACACGATGCACGGTACCGGCATGCGGTGGTTGGAGCCCGACTACAACGACGGATTTTACAAGAACACCGATCCAGCCCGCTGTTGATGTTTTTTCAGCCATAGCCGCTGCCAACGATATAACCCCGACGATTATGAACCAATATGGACAGTGATATGGGCACCCAATATAATACAAATGAGATAACTACAGCGTCATTGCGAGGAAGTGGAACGACCGAAGCAATCTCACAACCTTATTATCATTGTGCACTTGATGCGGAATCCAGAAGAATGAAGAGGAAAAGCTGGATTCCCACGTTCGTGGGAATGATAAAAAATTGCTTGATGAAGGCAGGTGCGGGGTTACCCCGTCCCTCCATTACGAGAAGGGTTGTATGGGGTGTTGCCCTTATTGCGGTATTCCTCTGCCTGCCGCTCCCGGCAAGGGCAGTACCGATAGGCGTTGTGTCCGTAGGCCAGAAGGCAGGAGATTTTTCCCTTGGATTCGGATTTGACTACAAGATGCGCAGGGTCACCTCTTCCGGCAGTGGAGACGCGGACATGTCCTCAAAGGGGTTTTCCATAGAAGCACGTTACAACATCATCAGTTCATTGCTTATATACGCAGACGGAGGATTTTCGGATATATGGCTTTCGGACCCGGGTTTTAAAGGCTATCTCGGAGGTTCTTTCGGCGGCGGGGTGAGGCTTTCATTGCCGGACCCTCACAGGAGCAGGTTTACGATCAACATCGATGCAGACCTTCAGAATACCCAGAGCGGCAATAGTTTTCGTAATGTACAGGATTTCGAATACAGCGGTGCGATTTATGCGGCATTTAAAAATCTGAACACCATTACCTATGGAGGCATTGAGACCTAGAATGTAAACCTTTCCTTTACAAATCCTAATATAAATTATACCTCAAAGTATAATTTAGGCGGTATATTCGGACTGGATCAGTTTATTACACCGTATGTATTCTTTAATTTTGAGGTGCACGTTTTTGACGTCCAGTCGGTGGAAGGCAGTGTTGGGTATACATTCTTTTAAAGGAGATAAAAATGAAGATTTTTCTGGATACGGCAAATATAACGGAGATAAAAAGAGCAGTTGAGCTCGGCTTGATTGACGGGGTTACGACCAATCCGACCCTTTTGTCAAAAGAGGGCAGGGAGCCCGTTTCGCAGCTCAGGGAGATCATCAAGCTTGTCCACGGGCCTGTAAACGCCGAGGTTGTTTCACCGGATGCAGACGACATGGTCAAAGATGCCAAACCTCTGTCAAAATTGGGCAAGAATGTCGTGATCAAGATTCCCATGTGCGAACAGGGACTGATTGCCGTGAGAAGACTTGCGGAACAGGGCATAAAAACAAATGTAACCCTGATATTCTCGTCTTCGCAGGCACTGCTCGCGGCAAAGGCCGGTGCAAGCTATGTAAGCCCGTTCGTCGGCAGGATAGACGATATATCGGGCAACGGCATGGAGCTTATACAGGAGATAGTGACCATCTTTGACAATTACCTGTTTAAGACCGAGATTATCGTTGCAAGCATTCGGCACCCCGTGCATTTCGTACAGTCGGCGATGATCGGAGCGCATATAGCAACCGTACCGTTCAATGTACTCGAACGGCTCATGAAGCACCCGCTTACCGACAGGGGCATCGATGCCTTTAATAAGGACTGGGAAAAGCTGAAAAACGCATTAAAAAGTAAACCCCATTAGTCCGCCTGAGGCGGGGGGATAGCGGGCTTTCTTATAAGAATTTAAAATTCAAAACGCAACAGGCTGTTGAAAAAGCCCCTGAATGTCATTGCGAGGAGTCCCGCAAGTGCGGGACGACGAAGCAATCTATAAATTATTGATTTATAAAAACGAGATTGCTCGACCCAGCTTTGCTGTGTGCCCGAGTTCGCAATGACGGAAATCCGGGTTTTTCAACGGCCTGTCAAGATGTAACATGGGCAAGGGGGCTTATTTCTGTTGACAGGTATAATGGGTTTGTGCTTTATATGGAAGCACGCCTGATGAGGGTGTTCGTATGAATAAACAAAAAAAATTCACCTTTATAATTGTCCCTGAAGGGACAGAAAAAACCAAAAGAGCGTCCATAAGCTCCCGTGTGATAAAGGGAGGCATTGCGTTGCTCGCGAGCTTTGTCGTTGTATTTACTTTTCTAGTTTATGAATTTTTACACCAGCAATATCAAGGACATGAGCTGTTTAACACGCGCAAGCTTGTTGTCGAACAGAACAACCAGATTATGGACTTTGCCAATAAGATCCATACACTGCAAACGCGGCTTGAATCCATTCAGCAGTTCGATATGAAAATACGAATACTTGCCAATATTGAAAATGCAGCTTCCCAGAAAGAGAACACGTACAGTATAGGAGGTCCGACTATAGATACGCAGGGATATCCTGTTCCGTTGACCGGTGTGAGCAAAGGCATGCTCGTTAAAAAGATGGAGATGGACATCAATGATCTGCTTTCGAAGACCGGGATTGAAGAAAAAAGTTTGCAGGAAGTTTATGAGAACATTCTTGATAAAAAGGACATGCTGCTTGCTACACCTTCGATATGGCCTGTCAGGGGTTTTATAACTTCGGGCTTCGGCTGGCGTATAAATCCGATTACCGGCGGAAAAGAGATGCATGAGGGCGTTGACATTGCAACACAGACGGGGAATCCCATAAAAGCCCCGAGCAACGGCATCATTAGCTATGCCGGATGGGAAAGCGGGTACGGTAACACGGTAATTATAGATCATGGATACGGCATAACCACACTGTACGGACATATGAGCAAGATAGAGGTGAAGTCCGGTGAGATCATAAAACGCGGGCAGGTAATCGGTCTGGTCGGCGATACGGGGTTTTCAACAGGACCGCATGTGCACTATGAGGTAAGGATGAACGGTATTCCGGTGAACCCGATGAGGTACCTTGTAGGTAATTTCCAGTAAGCCTCGCGGTCTTTAAGAAACTCAAAACTCAAGATTCAAAATTCAAGATTAAGAATAGAGATAAAATTCAAAATTAAATATTAAAATGAAGGACATACTCAGATGAAGAAAGATAGTACCATAAATCTTACCGATAATTTTATCATGCACACCTA
>DAHXOM010000296.1 GCA_027364825.1 bacterium
CTATAATGCCGAGGCATACAGAGAAGTGCTCAGCGATCTATTTAAGGAGATAGCACCCGAATATATTGTTATACCGCATACTTCTACAGGCTATGACTTTGCACCGTCGCTCGCAATAAAACTGGGGGCAACCTGCATAACCGCAGTGGAGGGCGTGAATTGCGATAATGAAAAAAGATCCTTTCTAAGGACGGTGTCGAATGGGAAGCTTTTCGCCGAGGTTGTTTCAAAAACAAAAACAACGGTTATAACAACCCAGCCCGGTGCATGGCAGGCCGCAGGGAAAAAAACGGGAAAAAAAGGCTCTGTAGAGACACGCAAAACAGAGGGGATCCCCGGAAAAACAAAGACCCTTGCATTCAAGCAATCAGACAATCAGGGAATGGAGATGGCGAACAGCGAGGTGATTGTATCCGCAGGCAGGGGCATCGGCACAAAGGAAAATCTGTCGTTGATAGAAGAAGTTGCAAAGCTCTTTCCAAGGTCAGCGATAGGGTGCTCCAGGGCGGTGTGCGATGCCGGATGGCTAGAATACAGGCATCAAGTGGGCATTACCGGCACAACAGTGTCGCCAAAGCTATACTTTGCAATCGGTATATCCGGTGCCATCCAGCACCCGTCCGGCATAAAAGGGGCGCAGATGGTTGTTGCTGTTAACAATGACCCCGTGGCGAGGATCTTCAACATTGCGGATTATTGTATTGTGTAGGACCTGACGCAGTTTCTGCCGGTCCTTATGGAAGAGTACAAAAATAATTATAAATAATTTCTTTAAGCGGGATTAAAGCAAGTTCTTCTCCGTGGCGGCTTGACGCCTGTCTCCAATTCGTGCAAGGTAGAGGACGTGGTTCTAATTCTATGAAGAAAACAAAATCAATCATGCGCAAGATAGGTAGTGCGACGGTGAAAACCGGTGTTATCGTAGGCGGTACAATCGTTGAAAACTATCAAAAGATAGACCCGGATGTTATACGCCATATTTTGCATGTCCCGCTGCTCAGTTATTCGTTGTTTGTGTCAAGACATGAAAAGATCGATCCGGGAAAGCCGGACGGGCATCCGCCTCTTATATTTGTTCACGGCCTTGGCGGGAACAGGGGAAACTTTCTCCTCATGTCCTGGTACCTAAGGTTGCTGGGAAGAAAGCGCAGTTACAAGATTCACTTTGACTCGGGACAGTCTGTTCAGGATATGACCGCTGCACTTGCCCGTTTTATACGGGATGTACGGAAGGCCACCGGTGCAGGGCAGGTCGAAATCGTCGCACACAGTCTCGGCGGACTGGTTGCACGTTTAGCCATACATAAATACAGACTTGCGCATCATGTTAAGACCTTAATTACACTCGGCAGTCCGCACCATGGAACATACTCTGCTCGCTACGCAAACACGGAGATAACAAGAGAGATCAGGCCAAACAGCAAACTTATAAAAGAATTGGAAAAACAACCCTGGCCCAAGGGTGTGCGTGGAGTAACATTCTGGAGCAAAAGCGATCTGCTCGTACTGCCGCCAGAGTCGGCTGCTGTGGATGGGACGGCACAGGTAGAGGTCACACCGTTTACGCACTATAGTTACCTCATCGATCCGAAGAGTTGGGCTGCTGTCGGAAGGGCACTCGAAAACGGATAAGTCCCGGCCGCTATCCTTTTTCTAACCGTGGATCTCCTGCGCCATGGGTCCAACTTCCCTTAGACATATGCTCCTAGTTGTGATAAAAAAATACCGGGAGTAAACAGTGGATAAAGATTATGAAATAGCGCTTATTGTGCCCTATGTGTCGCAGAAGATACAGACGGTTGAGACATTTTTACAGAATACGAGAAAGGCGTACAAGCCCTCCGTGCTAAAGGCCATTAACCTTTATTGCTGGTCGTCCAGCGATTCTCTCGGCATTATTTTGTCTTTTGATTTTGTCACCTTTCTTCCGCGTTATTTTAACCCCATAAAATCATTTGTTGCAAAAGCAGGTGCAAAAATTTATGAGCTCATGGCTTTTGGAGAGAACGAGAGAAAGGAATTCAAAAGCAAATTCATACTGACATCGGACCTCAAATTCATCGGAGACTTTGATATTTCATTTGCATTGAACAATATTCTCAGGAGAACGACCACAACCATGGGGAGGAAGCATCCAAGGTACAACACGTCCATTAAGGTTACTTTCAAATCGCAGGAGCAATTCAGCCAGGAATATACAAAGGATATTTCCAAAGGCGGGATATTTATAGCTACGGAGAGGCCGCTCCCCCTGAATTCAATGGTGGAGTTGCAGTTGTCCCTTCCAAATCTTTCCCGGGATGTCAAAATCATCGGCGAGGTAGTGCACAATGTCAGCCCGGAACAAAGCAGGGGAACAGGAGGCAATAAAGCCGCCGGCATGGGCATCCAGTTTATAGAATTCGAAGGCGACGGGCAGAAGGCTTTAGAGGTGTATTTTAAATCCCTCAACAAGGGATCATAGATACCGCTTCCCTTCTTAACGGTTTAAACTGTTCAAACGGTTTAAGCCGTTTAATGTCCTTGCAAGGGCGCCATTGTGGGAGTGTGAGGGCGAAGCAATCTGCAAGGATAGGGATTTGCTCGAGCCTGCTTTTCAGCCGAAGGCGGGATTGTCCCATGTCCTTACTTCACCTGCCAGCGCTTGGATACGAACGACAGCACGAAGGGCGTGATCAGTGTTGTTACGACAACCATAAATATAATGATTGCGAACGCCTTACGGTCGATTACCCCGAGGTTGAGTCCGATCCGGGCGACGATCATACCGACCTCTCCCCTCGGAATCATACCCAGTCCCACAAAGTTCATGACGCGCCACCCGAACCTCGCAGCGCCAAGACCGCATCCTATATATTTACC
>DAHXOM010000299.1 GCA_027364825.1 bacterium
ATATAATATTGATATTTTCAACAAAAATCTTCAACAGTGCAAGTAAAAACAATAGGTTATTCGTTTTAACCCCTACAATAGGCCCATAGTTTTTGAATAATAAAATAGATTTTACTTGACACCATTTCAGATATTCTGTATATTGTATACAAGAATGAGGACTAAAAAGTTAAGATATAAAGAAAGGAGGAATAATGGCAAACGAAACAAAGAAAACGAGTACACCATTGCTTGATGAACTCGAAAAGGGTAAGTGGCCGAGTTTTGTAAAAGAAATAAAGAAAATGGCCGACAAAAACCCGAGAGCCAAGGATTTGCTGGGACAGCTGGAATTATCTTATAAGGATAAAGTTACCCATTGGAAGCATGGCGGTCTGGTAGGCGTAAGAGGATATGGCGGCGGGGTTATCGGCAGATATTCCGATTCGCCGGATAAATTCCCCAATGTCGCACATTTCCATACTATTCGCGTGAACCAACCATCCGGTTGGTTTTACACAAGTAAGGCATTACGGGACATATGTGATATCTGGGAACAGCATGGCTCCGGTCTTACCAATATGCACGGTTCAACAGGTGACCTTGTGCTGCTCGGAACGTCAACTGAAAACCTTGAACCTATATTTACTAAATTAACCAATAAGGGGTGGGACCTTGGCGGTTCAGGCTCGGTTTTAAGAACACCAAGCTGCTGCGCTGGTCCTGCACGCTGTGAATTCGCATGTTATGACACACTCGGTTTAACCTATGATCTTACCCAGGCATACCAGGATGTGCTTCACAGACCGCAATTCCCTTATAAATGGAAGTTCAAGATGTCCGGTTGTCCGAACGACTGTGTGGCAAGTATTGCAAGGTCGGATATGTCCATTATCGGTATATGGAAGGATGACATACAGGTAGATCAATCAGCAGTTCGCGAATATGCCAAAAGCGGTGTCAATGTTCAATCAGAGATCTGTGATCTTTGCCCTACAAAATGTATGTCCTGGGACGGGAATGACCTCAAGATTGTCAACAAGTGGTGTAACAAGTGCATGCACTGTATCAATGCAATGCCAAAGGCATTAAGGCCGGGCAAGGAAAAAGGCGCGGCGATACTTATAGGTGCAAAAGCACCGATACTTCAGGGCGCGCAGATGTCCTCGGTAATTGTTCCGTTCATGAAGATGGAACCGCCGTACAAAGAGCTCAAAGACCTCGTAGACAAAATATGGGACTTCTGGGGAGAGTACGGAAAGAACAGGGAAAGGATAGGAGAATTGATACAGAGGGTCGGTATGGGACAATTCCTTGAGGCATTAGAAATTGAACCAAGGCCGCAGATGGTAGCTAACCCAAGAACAAATCCATTCATCTTCTACGAAGAGTACTTCGAAGAAGAGGGTGAAGCAAAATAATATAAGGAGGAAAATATTATGGAATCAGTACAGGCAGAACAAAGAAAAACGGATATTGGTCCACCGAAATATGATCAGTTTTTACATCCCGTTATCAAGAAGAATTACGGTAAATGGAAATATCATGAGATATTGAAACCGGGTGTACTTGTTCACGTATCAGAGACTGGAGAAAAGATATACACGGTCCGTATGGGATCCCCAAGATTGATCAATGTAGATACGATAAGGATGGTATGCGATCTGGCTGATAAATACTGTGATGGCTATCTAAGATTCACCAGCAGGCATAATGTTGAGTTTCTGTTAGCGGATCAAAGTAAGATCGACCCGCTGATCAACGAGATTGAGGCAAACGGTTATCCTGTGGGAGGTACCGGGAAGAGTATCACCAATATAGTTCACACACAGGGATGGGTACACTGCCATACACCTGCTACGGATGCCTCCGGCATTGTGAAAGCGGTGATGGATGAATTGTACGATTATTTCAAGACCATGAAACTGCCTGCAAAGCTCAGGATAGCCCTTGCGTGTTGTCTGAATATGTGCGGTGCAGTTCATTGTTCTGATATTGCCATCCTCGGTGTTCACAGAAGACCGCCGAAGATATTACCGAACCTGAACAAACTCTGCGAGATTCCTACAACAGTGGCGGCATGTCCTACGGGCGCTATAGCACCTGCAGTCGTTAATGGTGTTCAGACTGTTGAGGTCAATGAGGAAAAATGTATGTTTTGCGGCAACTGCTACACCATGTGTCCTGCAATGCCTCTGGCTAATTCATTAAACGACGGCGTTTCTATATGGGTTGGAGGAAAGGTTTCCAATGCACGGCATGTACCTATGTTTTCAAAGCTGGCAATACCCTATTTACCGAACAACCCGCCAAGATGGCCTGAAGTGGTAAATGCAGTGAAAAATATTGTTGAGGTATATGCCAAAGATGCAAAGAAATATGAAAGAGTGGGAGAGTGGATTGAGAGAATCGGGTGGCCGAGGTTCTTTAGTATGACGGGTATAGAATTTACCAAGTATCACATAGATGACTACAGATTCGCTGCTACAACCTTCAACACGTCAACCCATTTTACTCTATAAGGGGGTGATTATATGGCAGATTTAGGTGCTGTACCCATGGATGAACTACAGAATGAGATCTTCAAGATGGTTCAGGAAGACATGGGTAAAAAACAGCTGAAGGCAAAAGACATAACAAATGCGATGATACAGAAGTTTGGTGAGGCAAGATGCACAAAAGAAACCTGTAAAGAAGCCATCAGAACACTTATAGATTCGGGTAAGCTCGTATACGGATATTTTGGTGGCAGTAGTTCTATTCAGGTTCCCCATAAGGAAGGATCAGAACCTGACAAATAACCCTCTCGTAAAGGTAGGGTTTTTTAACGGGGTAAGAACAGTGTGCTGTAGAAGGAAAAGAGGATATCATTATGCCGGAACTCAAGGTTGTTAAAAAGAAAAAAGGTTTAAGGCTTGGAGGAGGAGATACATCCGAGGCAATCGGTGGATCTTCACTGCGGCCAAGATACACGCCCAAGGATCCCCCCTGCACAATTTCATGTCCCATCGGAACAAAGATCAGGGAATACATGACCATGATAAAAGACGGTGAGAGCTTTGCAAGGGTATGGGAGCATGTTACGGATTATAATCCTTTGCCTGCTGTGACAGGAAGGGTTTGTCCCCATCCATGTGAAGGCGGATGCAACAGGGAATCGCATGACGGTTCTGTCGGTGTGAATGATATCGAGCGTTTTATAGGAACCTATGGCATAGAGCATAAACTACAGCATAAAAAGATCTCGGATCAGAGCTTCACGGAAAAGGTTGCGGTGATAGGCGCAGGTCCCGCGGGTATCTCCTGTGCCTACCATCTTGCAAGGCGAGGATATCAGGTAACCGTATTTGAGGCAAAAGAAAAAACAGGTGGGATGCTGAGGTACGGCATACCCAGGTACAGGTTGCCGGATGATATTATAGATGCAGAGTACAATTCGATCATCAAGGATCTTGGTATTACCCTGAAAAGCGGCGTGATGATTGGCAGGGATATCCCCTACGATGAGCTTAAAAAAGAATTCCAGATTATCTATTTAGCAATAGGTGCTCAAAAGGGCAGCAAACTGAATATCCCGGGTGAAGATGCAACCAATGTATTAACGGGTGTGGATTTTCTTGAACAGATCAGTTCCGGAAAGAAAGTCGATATTGGCAGCAAAGTATGCGTTATCGGCGGCGGAGATACTGCGATAGATGCGGCAAGGGTGTCGAAACGTCTCGGCGCGGATGTTACAATCCTTTACCGAAGAACAATAAATGAGATGCCGGCTATAAAGACAGAGATTCAGGAAGCAGAAGAAGAAGGTATCCACTTCGAGTTCCTGACAGCCCCGGTGGAGGTTGTTAAAAACGGCAACAAGGCATCGGGTATTAAATGTATCAAGATGTAACTCGGTGCACCTGATGCAAGCGGCAGGGCGCGGCCGGTACCTATAAAAGGGTCTGAGTTCGTCGTAGATGCTACGGCAATTATTGCAGCTATTAGTCAGATAGTGGACTTTACAGGTCTTGAAAGGTTCAAAAATGAAAGAGGATGGATAAACGTAAACGACCACTATGAAACAGCAGAGAAAGATGTTTACGCCGGTGGAGATGTAACACAGGAACTTGATATAGCTGCGACAGCAATAGGACTTGGAAGAAAAGCGGCACTCGCCATAGATAACTATCTCAGGGGAAGGGAAGAACCGAAAGTAATTCCATTGCCGACCATTTCATACAAACAGATGAACCTGGGGTACTATGAAAAACTCCCGAAGGTACAGAAACAGCTTATGCCTGTTGCAGAAAGAATCAATAATTTCAAAGAGATAAGTTATACAACTACCGAGGAACAGCTGCGTGCAGAGGCAAAGAGGTGCATGAGCTGCGGACAGTGCTTCTCCTGTGAAAGATGCTGGATGTTCTGTCAATATAGCGCTGTGGTTAAACCGGCAGTTAAAAGCGATCCCTACAAGTTTAAATTGGAATTTTGTATAGGGTGCAAAAAATGTGCAGAACAATGTCCCTGCGGATACATTGATATGGTTTAATGCCATGCTCTGGAATATACCAAGAATCATCATATCCGGACTGGCCGGCGGCTGCGGTAAGACGTTCGTCAGCGTTGGAATTACATCAGCCTTGAAAAGCCGCGGCGCGGATGTTTTTCCTTTTAAGAAAGGTCCGGATTATATTGATTCAGCATGGCTTTTATCTGCTGCTGACAAGCCATGTTACAATCTTGATACATTCCTTATGGGTAACGGCGGGGTCATCCGCTCTTTTGAAAAGCACACGGGTATGAGCGGGTTATGCAGGTTTTGCGATGATGCCTCCTGTGCACGATGTAACCGGTTAAAAGAATTTTTAAAAAACAAGATAGCAATAATTGAGGGTAACAGAGGAATTTATGACGGTATGGACGACAGTGGAACATATAGTACGGCAGAACTGTCAAAACTGCTGAAAGCGCCTGTTGTGCTTGTTTTGGACAGTACCAAATCAACACGTACGCTTGCAGCGCAAGTGCTCGGATGCCAGAAGATGGACAGCGATGTCCTTATAGCAGGTGTGATACTGAACCGCTTGGCCGGGAAAAGGCATGAAGAAATCGCACATGCATCAATAGAAAAAGTCTGTGGTGTGCCGGTAATAGGTGCAATACCAAAACTTGAATCGAACAAATTTCCGGAAAGGCACCTCGGGTTGATCACTCCGGATGAATACCCCGGAATAAGAGAAGCTGTAGCGTATGCAGCGAAAGCAGCGGAAGATTATATAGACATCGATCGACTGATCGGTCTTGCAAGTACCGGTAAGCCTCTCCTGATGAAAAAAAACAGTAAGCATCCAGTCACGAACAGGGTAATAAAAAAAGTGCAGATCGGTATTATACGGGATGCGGCTTTTTCTTTTTATTATCCCGATAATATAGAGTCGCTGGAGAGCCTTGGCGCAGAAATAGTAGAGATCAGTGCATTAACCGATCATACCCTTCCGGATATAGATGCCTTGTACATAGGCGGAGGTTTTCCCGAAACCAATGCATTAAAACTTGCCGGGAATGAAAAATTCAGGACAGCTGTTAAAGAAGCTGTGGAAGACGGCCTGCCGGTGTATGCAGAATGCGGCGGGGCTATTTATATGGGCAACTCCGTTACGTATAAAGATAAAACCTATTCCATGACCGGTGTTTTGCCTGTAGAGTTTGATTTTGATAAGCGTCCCCAGGGACATGGTTATACCGTATTGGAGGTTGAATCTGAAAATCCATATTTTGAACTCCACAGCATTATCCATGGACATGAGTTTCATTATTCCAGAGGCACAAACTTAAAATCAGATAAAATCAGATTTATTTTTAAGGTTCATAAAGGATACGGATTTAATAAGATGGAGGATGGAATATGTTACAAGAACCTGCTTGCCGTATACTCGCATATACATGCAGCAGGAACAACCCAATGGGCAATGAATTTTATTAATGCAGCGGAGAAACACTCAATTTTGGGGAAAAACAACAGCCGGTTAAGCTTTCATAAAGGAACTGCTTATGAT
>DAHXOM010000300.1 GCA_027364825.1 bacterium
GGAGATAGTACTGAACAAGCTCGGTTACAAGGTGGAACCCGGTATTGGTGTGGGTGCGGCGGAAAAAGTGTTCATTGCATGAAGAAATTCAAAACTCAATATTCAAAATTCAAGAGTTGGAAATAAGAATGAAGAAATTCAAAATTGAAAACTCAAGATTCAAGAGTAAAAAATAAAGATTGAAATCAACATCAACACTAATATTTGAAAGGGGTAGAACATGGTAAAGGTACTTATTGCAGATGGAATTGCAGATGAAGGTTTAAAGATACTGACTTCTTCGAACATACAGGTAGATGTGAGGAAAAAAACATCTGCAGAAGAACTCGCGTCCCTCATTCCCGATTATGATGGATTGGTTGTCAGGAGTGCAAGCAAGGCCACAAAGGATATCATAGCAAAGGCAGTAAAATTAAAGATCATCGGCAGGGCCGGCATTGGTGTTGACAATGTCGATGTCTCTGCAGCAACCAAGCGCGGCATCGTGGTTATGAATACTCCCGGGGGAAACAGCGTTACGACTGCGGAACATACGCTTTCCATGATCATGGCTATGGCACGGCGTATACCCCAGGCAACTGCTTCCTTAAAAGCAGACAAATGGGAAAAGAGCAAGTTTGAAGGGGTTGAGCTTTACAATAAGGTCCTCGGCATTATCGGCTTTGGGAATATAGGAGGCATACTGGCCGACAGGGCATTGGGACTGAAGATGCAGGTCCTTGTTTACGATCCCTTTATTTCCGAGGAAAAAGCAATCAACCTCGGCGTCAAAAAGGGTTCTCTTGAAGAGATATATGCGAACGCCGATATCATCAGCGTCCACACGCCGAAAACCAAAGAAACAGCGGGCATGATCAATAAAGCGGCATTTGAAAAAATGAAAAAGGGCGTTATGGTCGTGAACTGTGCGCGCGGCGGCATCATTAATGAGGCGGATCTTCTCGAAGCCTTACAGTCAGGCAAGGTAGCTTCGGCAGCGCTTGATGTGTTCGAGGTGGAGCCACCGACCGGCAATCCATTGTTGAAATTGGACAATGTCATAGCGACCCCTCACCTCGGTGCTTCAACGCATGAGGCGCAGGTAAATGTGTCTGTCGATATAGCAAAACAGTTTGTGGATTACTTTACCAGGGGAGCGATAAAGAATGCCGTAAACTTCCCTTCCATAAGCGGAGAGATGTACGCATTCCTTGAGCCGTATATAAGGCTTACGGAGAAACTCGGGAAGTTCCTGGGACAGATCCATAAGGATCACGTCGAAGAAATAACCATAGAATACGGCGGTGAAATAACGGATCTCAATACACAACCCCTGACCCTTGCGTGCGTAAAAGGGTTTTTACAGCACATATACGGTGATGATGTTAACTACATAAATGCAGGTGTTGTAGCAAAAGAGAACGGCATAAACATCACGGAATCCAAAACAGGACAGAGTATCGATTTTACGAACCTGATAACCGTTAAGCTGAAATCGAAGGACGGCATCAGCAAGATATCCGGCGCTGTATTTGGTAAAAAACATATACGGCTTACCATGATAGACAATTTCTATATCGAGGCCATACCAGACGGGCATATCCTTGTTTTGAGGAATATCGACAAACCCGGTGTTATCGGGAGGCTCGGGACATTCCTGGGCCAGCATAACATCAACATTGCACGCATGGAGCTCGGGAGGGAAACAGCCGGAAGCGAGGCCATAGCATTGTTGAATATAGATGACGAACCTTCGGACGAGGTGATGCAGGGACTGAGAAAGCTCGAGAATATTATCTCTGCGGAGAAGGTCAACCTTTAGATGCCGCAGCGGCAGGTGAGCAGCAAGCATGCATTGAGCCGTCATGAGATACCTTTTGGTGTAAAAGATTATATACCTCCGGATTCCTATAGAATCAAAGAGATAGAAAACACCGTTTTAAACACGTTCAAAAAGTGGGGATACAGCTATGTCATAACGCCGCTGCTGGAATACCTGCCGGTTTACAATAATGGGGACATAGGTTTTGAAGATGATGAACTGGTTAAGGTGATAGAGAGAGAAACCGGTAAAACCATGGTTCTTCGGGCTGACTTTACGCCCCAGCTTGCAAGGATTGTAAGTTCGAAGATGCGCAGCGCTCGAGGTCCTCTCAAGCTGTCCTACAGCGGAACAGTGGTGAAACACCACAGGAATAAAGGCAAGAAAGAGATCTATCAGGCCGGTATAGAGCTCATGCGTGCACCGGGTATAAACGCCGATGCTGAAATAATTAACATAGCAGTGGATGTTTTAAAAAAGATAGGTATCAAGGATTTTGTAATCTCTTTAAGCCATGCCGGTTTCATCAATACCCTGCTTGCACAGCTCATGCTGAAGGATAACACGGACGATATCATCAGCCTGCTCATACAGAAGGATTATTCTTCAATCGAAGGGATGAGCGGTTTATCAAAAGAACAGCGCAAGACCCTGGAATTGTTGTTTGAGCTTTATGGTGAACCGGATGAAGTTCTGTCAAAGGCAAAAAAAACATTTAAAGGCACAAAATACAACTTATTTATAAATCAGTTGCACAGAATTGTCAAAAAGATCAGATGGTTTGAAGCGGATAATAGACTTATCCTTGATCTCCGCGAGATGCACAGTGTGGATTATCACACGGGCATTGTCTTTCAAATATTTATAAGCGGGTACGGAGAAGAGCTTGTCAACGGCGGAAGATATGACGGTTTTTTGAAGAAATATGGTTACGATGTTCCGGCTACAGGATTCGGTATCAACCTGTCGGCCTTGTTAGGCATACTACCGGAACAATAAAAAATATTTTTAAGAGAGTGATTGAAGGAGAACAAAAATGAATAATGTTGCTGTAATAGGGGCTAAATGGGGTGACGAAGGAAAAGGCAAAATAGTAGACCTATTAACCGATTCAGCAGATGTAGTAGTCAGATTTCAGGGAGGCAGTAATGCCGGTCATACGCTTGTCGTAAACGGAGAAAAGTTTATTTTTAAACTGATTCCGTCGGGTATGTTACATAAGAATAAAATCTGCATGATAGGATCCGGTGTTGTCATTGATCCCAAAGGACTGCTTGATGAGATGGCGAATCTTGAAAAGCACGGTTACCCGGTCGGCGATGCCCTCAAGATAAGCGGTACTACCCATGTTATCATGCCTTATCATAGGGAAATGGACGTACTGAATGAACAAAAAAGAGGCGCAAAAAAGATAGGTACAACCGGCAGGGGTATCGGTCCTGCTTATGAATCGAAGATCGGCAGAAGGGGTATAAGGGTCTGGGATCTTATCAATCCGGAACAATTCAAGCAGAAACTGAGCGAAATATTGATTGACATCAACGATTATGTAAAAGCCGTATTTAATCATAAGGGCTTCGATCTCAATCAAATCTATGATGAGTACAGCGTCTATGGCCAGAGTATCAAGAAATTTGTGGTGGAAGGTCCATTGTTCCTCAATAATCAGATCAACAAAAAGAAGAAGCTGTTGTTTGAGGGCGCCCAGGGGACGATGCTGGATGTCGATCACTGGACGTATCCGTTTGTCACGAGCTCGAACACGACGGCAGGCGGTATCTGTACGGGCTCCGGTGTAGCACCGACAAAGATCTCGGAGATTATCGGTGTTTCGAAGGCATACACGACCAGGGTGGGAGAAGGTCCTTTCCCGACGGAATTGTTCGATGAAACCGGGAACAAGATCCGCAGTGTCGGAGCGGAATTCGGTTCGGTAACAGGCAGGCCGAGAAGGTGCGGCTGGCTTGACCTTGTGGCATTAAAATACTCTGCCATGATCAACGGGTTAACAGGCATTGTAATAACAAAGGCGGACGTACTGAACGGCATCGAGAAGATCCAGCTTGCAACGTCGTATACGCTGGACGGGAAGAAGATCGATTATGTTCCGTCAAACCTGCCTGAATTCGAAAGGTGCAAACCGAATTTTGAAGAGATCAAAGGATGGAAGACGCTCGACGGAGCAAAAGACAAGAAGTCTCTTCCCAGGGAAATGAAAAATTACATTAAATTTATAGAATCTTACACCGGCGTCAAGGTCTACATTCTTTCCATCGGTCCCGACAGGAAACAGACGATAATCTTCAAAAATCCGTTCAAAGGGTAAGCTTCGTTAATCCGGAATACGCAACAGGGAAGTAGTCCTATGGCTTACTTCCCTGTTTTCCAAACCCTTTTTTGTGTTAACGATTTAAACTGTTTAAACGGCTCAAACGGTTTAAGCCGCTTGAAGTCTTCCTATTCCCATTAATGTAATAAACTGACAATTATGTAATACAATGCGGCCTCTTCAAAAAACACCCGTATTTGCCGCAAACAAGCTCTGGCAGCTGTTCTCAGGGCGATCTCTCCCATCTGGCATGTTCCCTGCCTTTATCATGCATAAGGAGGCAGGAAATGAAAAAGATAAAGATAAGAAGATTGAAGAGATCGGCGGGAATTATTGTGTCCGCAATAATAATGGTATCCGGCATAGGCAGTCTTGCCCATGCATGGGAAACTACGGAGTTCTGGACCCCGTGTATTATCGACGTTCACCCGTACGCCGTGCCGGAGTTGATGATAGGTAACTTCTTTACCATCGACAGATATAAGGGAGGCAGTGCATTCCCTACGGACATCGGTGTTGAGACCGGAGTATTGCCATTCGACAAGGTACAGATGGAAGTCGGCATGGATGCAATGGAGCCGTCCCAATATCCGTACATGTTCAATGCAAAGATCGGTACACCGGAGGACGCTGTTGTAAAAGGATTTCCCGGTATTGCTGTAGGCATATTCGGTGTCGGTACAGAACCTACGGTCACCGGCTATAACACCGGCGATGTAATCATCGGAAAAACCATTCCCTACGCCGGCAGGCTCCACGTCGGCTATTACTATGGAAACAAAAAAGTATTGGTAAACGGCAATGGCGGTCCGGACTATCAAGGATGGATGGCAGCTTATGACTCGCCCAGCATCAATATCGGAAAGCCGTGGATGGATTCGCTCGTTATTGCGGCAGACTATGCATCCGGAGACAATACCCTGGGTGGAGGCGGTTTCGGTGTTTACTTCAACTTTACCAAGACCATAAGCCTGCTTACCGGCCCTGTCTGGTTCAATGATCCAACAATCAACGGCAGTCCATGGAAATGGACTACACAGATTTACGTGAACTTTTAAAAGGAGGTTCCTATGAGTGAACAAAAAACAAACACAGCTACAATAAAATCGACGCTCGGATTAACGGGCGTAACGGTCAATGCAATGGCACTGATAGCACCGGGTGCGTTCCTCTGGATCACCTATCAGATGCAGGCCGCTGCAACGTCCCCCGGCGGGGCTTCGGTAGCGTCCGATATATGGTCGGGTATCATTTTCGCATTGATCCTGGCGTTTCTCACGGCACTATCGTATGCAGAGCTCGCAAAAATTTATCCGGAGGCGGGTTTCGGCAGCTCCTATTACTTTGCGGAAAAGGCCTTTCTGGACCAGGAAAACAAGACCCATCATAAATGGGCGCGTATTGCCAAACTGCTGACCGGATGGGCTGCGCACCTGTTCTACTGGGTATACCCCGGCGTCATGGTCGCCATGATGGCCATCCTGATCGGCTACATATACACCCAGTTTACCGGGCGTACGCTGGACAATACGGAGCTTACAATCATTGCCGTAGTCTTTGCAGCAGCGACCGGATATATAGCATACCGCGGTGTTACCGGATCGACCCTGACGGCACTGGTCATCAACATCATCCAGTTGATCTCGTTGATCGGCTTCAGTGTTGCGGCGATCATTTACAGGCTGCATAACCCTGCACATGCCGCGGCATGGGCTTTCACCAGCGCATGGGACGTGGTCAAGATACACTCCCTGCAGGGCGTCCTCATACAGTCCACACTGGCGATACTCATCCTGGTTGGATTTGAAAGCTCCACGGCATTTGCGGCAGAGGCAAAGAACCCGAAACGCGACATCCCAAAGGCCGTCATCATATCCCTCGTGATCCAGGGATTGTTTGCCTACCTCTTCGAATACTTCTCGGCAAACTACATGGTCAGTGAGAAGCTCATCAACACAACAGTCAGCGGGACCGTAACCACTACGGTGACAGGGCTTGCCGCAGCGGGTGCATCGAGTGCTCCCATGGGCGACATGGCAATACTCCTGGGCAACAGTCTGCTCGGCGGTATAGGGTTCGGATTGATGATCTCGATAGCCGTTACGGTTGCACTCGCGATACTCGGAACAACCTTAAGCGCCATGAACACCGCTGTACGAGTCAGTTATGCGATGGCACAGGACAAGGAGATGCCGGCTCTGCTGAATTCCCTGCACGGCCGTTTTGCGACGCCGCACCGGGCGATATGGGTGCTTGTTGTCGTGTCCTCGCTCATTGCCGCTGTGGGGGTTCGCTCCGTGGTCGGTCTGACCGGTATAACCCTTGCTTCTAACTTTGGGACCTTTGTGTTATACGGTCTGACATGCGTATGGACGATCATTGCGTTTTCTCAGCGTAAAGAACACAGCGTTGTAAAACATATGATTATCCCCGCACTCGGGCTTTTGGCGAATTTGGCCATGTTAGGGGCGATCCTTTACCTCTACATCATCGGCAACAGCGACGCGAGAAGTGAGGCGTATATCTGCTTCGGTATAGCCGGTATATGGGCAGTCGGCAGTGCACTGTACGTTGGAGTGAACAGTAAACGTTCGGGACGCCCGATCATAGGAGTTCAGTATAAGCAATTATGAATCCGATCAAACCGAAAATCGACTTTTTTCAACTGACGGACAGAGGTCCGGTGCGTGAAAACAACGAGGACGCAATAGCATCCTATCAGTATGAAGACGGCGTTTTGATGATTGTGGCAGACGGGCTGGGTGCTCACAACGCAGGTGAGGTTGCGAGCACCCTTGCCATTGAGGTGATGGAGAGGGAGATGTCCCTTGTGTCCGGCCCCGTGCTGTCCATGAAAAATCTCAGGCACGCTGTCCAGCAGGCAAACCTCGAGGTCTACCAGAAGGCCATAACAGTCCCCGAATTATACCACATGGGTACAGCGGTGATAGCGAGTGCAATAACGGGCAGCACGCTCTTCGCCGCTCATATCGGAGACTGCAGGCTTTACATGCTGCGCGACGGTGTATTCACGCAGATTACCAAAGACCATACGTGGGTCGGTGAAAGAGTACAGTACGGCATCCTCACACCCGAAGAGGCCCGGACACATCCGAACCGCCACATGCTCACCCGCTATCTCGGTTATGAGCTGCTTGCGTCCATAGATTTTCTGAAGATAGATGTCCGGCCCGGGGACGTGCTTTTGCAGTGCAGTGACGGTGCTTACGAGGCCCTGCTCGATCCCGAGCTGGCTGACATTGTCCGGTCAAATAACCCGGAACAGGCATGCACGTCCATAGTCCGAAGGTCCCGTGAAGCCGGGGCAGAGGACAACATCAGCGTACAGGTAGTATCTGTTGTCAGTCCGGGTGCGCCTGTGGATCAGCCGTCATGGTGGAAATTCTGGTGGCGGTGAACCCGCTCCCGCGGTGTCATACGTTTGACAAGCGGTGGAGTTTCAGTTAGTTAAAGGCCTCATATATGAGCGAACTTACTCCGGGACAAATGCTCGATCAGTACGAGCTCCTTGAAAGTGTTGCCAACAGCGGGATGGCGGAAATATTCCGCGCACGCGATACCGGTGACGGAAGAATAGTTGCGGTGAAAATCCCGCACCTCCAGTACGCAAGCGATATTGTGTTCCACCAGAGGTTTTTGCGCGAGGAGCACATAGGCCTGAGTCTTGACCATCCGGGCATCATAAAGGTACTGAACACAAAGGAAAAAAGCAGGCTCTACCTTGTCATGGAATATGCAGAGGGTGAGCTCCTGAGCAAGCGGCTCCAGAGGGAGCACCGCCTGCCGGTACGGACTGCCGTTGATTTTGCAGTCCAGCTTTCCGATATCCTCATCTACCTCCACGACCGCAATGTGGTGCACAGGGACCTGAAACCCGACAACATCATGATCATGCCGGACGGAAGATTGAAATTGATAGACTTCGGCATTGCCCTCGATACCGCCCTGCGCAAGATTACATGGACAGGGCTGTCCCAGCCTGTGGGCACACCGGACTATATGTCGCCGGAGCAGATAAAGGGCAACCGGGGCAGTACACGCACGGACATCTACAGCCTCGGTATTATCCTGTATGAAATGTTGACCGGCAGGGTGCCGTTCCAGGGGCACAACGTCTATACAGCAATGCAGTCGAAGATGATGGACAATCCCGTACCGCCGAGTCAGCTCCGTCATGAAGTATCTCCGCAGCTCGAAGAAATAATCCTGCACGCCATCGAGCGGGACCCGAAGGACCGGTTTGCCGGTGCCCGCGAACTGCGCGAGGCATTGCTCCACCAGGACAGGGTAACGCTTACGGACAGGGTGACCAGAAAACCGAACAAATCCAGGTTCGCACTCCTGCTCTGGAAGCTGCGGGCGCTTGCGCTCGGCTTGTCGTCTTCTTCGGAAAAATAACCGAAATCCTATTGTATCGTCCTGTTTTTGTATCCCGTTAGAGCACATCTTAAAGTCCCTCTGTTCCCTCTTGAATTTTGTTTGACCATGGTTCTTGTTTTTATTGTATTTATACCGGTGACGGTTGTATAAAGAAGACAAGCAGGGAGTGAATATATGTCTGAGCTAAGATTTAATTTTGTAACGGGTGACTGGGTGATTATAGCACCGGAGCGTGCCAAAAGGCCGGAAGATTTCAAATCTGCAAAGAAACAAGAGGAACTACCCGCTCATGAGGCAACCTGTCCTTTATGTGCCGGCAATGAAGATAAAACGCCCCCTGAAACATTCCGGATAAATAACGGCGTCAGCTGGACAGTCAGGGTCGTACCCAACAAATTCGCTGCGGTCAATCACGAAGAGAGTATCGTCCGGCAGAGTTCAGGTTCAAAAAAATTTATGACAGGGGCAGGACTGCATGAAGTTATCATAGATACCCCTCTGCACAATGCATCTATCGCGACCCTTCCTGTCTCCAATGTCGAAGCCATCCTGTCGGCATACAAGAGAAGGTTCCTTGATTTTTATCAGATAAGTTACATAGAACATGTGATCATATTTAAAAACCACGGCTTACGCGCAGGCACGTCACTCCAGCATCCGCATTCACAGATCGTCGGAACGCCGGTCATACCCGGACGGTTGAAAAGCAGGATAGAAGAGGCGTTGAGGTATTATGATGATTTCGGGGAATGCCTGTATTGTCTGATCCTCAGGGAAGAACTTCATGACAGTGTTCGGATCATTTCTCAAAACGATTCTTTTGCCGCTTTCATACCATACTCGGCACTGTCACCGTTTCATATATGGATATTCCCGAAAAGTCACAAGGCATGTTTCGGGAGCATTACCGATTCCGAACTGCATGACCTTGCCGGCATTCTGAAAGAGACACTGCAGAGATTAAATGTGGGTCTGGGAAATCCGGATTTTAATTATGTCATACATTCGCTTTCACCCCAGGAATGTGCGGTCAAATATTTCCACTGGTACTTGTCTATTGTCACCAGGGTCACAAGAACAGCCGGGTTCGAAATCGGTACGGGTATGTACATCAACCCTTCAGTGCCGGACAGCAGCGCAAGGTTCCTCAGGGATATCAAACTTTAGATTAACATGGAAACCCACCGTCTTTGACGGTGGGTACGTGTATATGGCTACGCCGATTATTTGTCATTCCCGCGAAAGCGGGAATCCAGTCTTTTATTATTTTTCTGGATTCCGCATCAAGTGCGGAATGACGTAATGCATATGTTTGCCAGAAGCCACCGTCTTTGGCGGCGGTAGTTCACATAGAATCGGGTAAAAACCAGGCTCTTGAAGCACAACTGAAGCATGGGTGGTTTTATGACTTTTTTGGTCAAAAACATGTGTCAAAATCAGCTTTTTTTCGTGACAATCGTAACTTGTCACGAAAGTGTAACGAAACGAAACGATGTAACGAATGTTTGTAACCAACTGTAAAACAAGGACATTTAAAATTTATTCGTTACAATCGTTACACATTCGTTGCAGAATCGTGACAAATCACTGTCACGAATCGTTAAAACCCGGCTGAACTGTTTTTAAAGAAAAATCGTCAGCCATTTCCAGCGTTCCCCGTCATTCCGGTCCCGACTTTGGGGGATAAAATCCAACTTTAATCTCCCTCCCTTGATGCGGGCACACATCTAAAAGATGGGTCGGATGAAAGGGAGGGTGATGTCTTCTCCGTCCCCTCTATCGAGGCTGAGTTATAAATGATAAAATAGGCAAAATGTCATGCTGAACTTGTTTCAGCATCTAATCTATTTACTCCTTTCCCAAAACCCGCCCGTACTTCTGCGTCATCCCCCTTACATAAGGGGGATAAAAGGGAGTTACTCCCTGTCATTCTCTTGTTAAGGTGTTCCGTTGTATGAGCAACCAGCTCTCCCAATCAGAATCAGATCTCATAAAACGGTTTGAAACAAACCGGCTATCTTTTGTCCAATCTCCGGGGCATGCCTCTTATCTTTCAGTTCCCATTAGGTTTAGCTTCTTCATTGACACAGGAGATGTTTATTAATATTATAT